>CANGYW010000080.1 GCA_947458335.1 Chitinophagaceae bacterium
AAAGAAATATACCTGAATATGTACTTTGCTACTTATTCTCATATGTTGTATTTTTTTCTAGTTCGTGAATTCTCTTTTCTAATTCACGTATCTTGGCTACTAGTATTTCAATATAATTGACGGATAACATTCCTTTTTCATCAGCCTTTATCTGATCAGGCATTTTTTGCTGCACTTCTTGCGCTAAATAGCCGATATGTATTTTTGAATCGCGTCCGTCTTTCCATTTAAAATAGACCACATCACCATCTCGTTTGACAATGTTTTTGAGTCGTTGGTCAGATGTTTCAAAAAAAGCAGGTGCTGTAATATTTCCGTTGGAAGTTACAGAACCATCTGATGCTATGATCACACGAGTAACGTTATTCGTTCCAAAAACGAGTGACTGACTATTAGTGGTGCCAAGCCACGATCCTCCGGTAGGTGCAACACCCAACGCTGCTGTGCTCGCGGTAATGGCGTTACCTGATAAACCCCATCCGGCAGAACCGGAGGTCCAACTCAAGTTTCCATTAGCATCACTACTGCTTAAGAATTGACCCGCAGTTGGAGCTATGGTTGGCAGGATGTAAGTGATATCAGCAGTTTGAGCACCTGCTTGAATAATTGTCTGAAAAGTATTAGCAGGGTTTCGTAGTCGCAATTGCCCCGCTACACCGCCAGTGGGGTTAACCGTGATATTACCCGCTACATTAGCTCCCCCTGCCGTTACTGTCAACCCTCCGGCTGTTATGGTAGTGCCCCCCGAAGCAACGGTGAGTGAACTTACCATGGGTGTTACCAGCACAGGTGAATTACTGAGCACTACGCTGCCCGAACCTGTTGAGTTTGTTACGCCCGTTCCCCCATTGGCAACGACTAACGTTCCACCCAACGTAACGGCACCACTCGTTGCCGTAGCGGGCGTTAAACCAGTTGTACCACCGGAAAAAGTGGATACCGCCGATAGCGATACAGTAGTCCAAGTAAGTGTGCCTACTCCACCACTGCTGCTACTAACACCCAGTACCTGATTTAAGGCAGGCATTGCACCTGGAAAAGTAAGCGTATATGAGGCCGTTCCAGCAGCTGCACGCAAACTGATATTACCTGTACCGCTGCTGTTGGGATCATATATCTTAATTTCCTTTTGCGTACTCGGGCGAATGGTCTGCGCGCTCCCTTTTTTGGGAAAAAGACCTGCCAATGCCATCACCAGCACCGGCAGGCTTACGCGGAAAAACAGTTTGCTACTCATAGCTAATGTAGTTTGAACATGTCATATTACTTGATAACAGCATAGTTAAATCTACCGGTAAAGGCGGCCGAAAAATATACGGTAAATTGGTTAGTAGCACGTACTACATAGTAAGAAGGAATAGGCATATCGACTCCACTTCCCTCAAGTGTAATATTGATGACGTCCGCATCAAGTAATCCGGTGACAGTCACGTTATGACTTTCCACTCCACCTAAAAGATCTGTTCTGCCCTTAGCTCGGTAAAGCCCTTCATTGAGTGTAGACATCGAAATCTTACCTACCCTGTTAGATCCATTCAATACCAATACTTCGCTAGTAGCAGCCCCGTTTTGTAATCCACCCAGCGTCAATCCACCTGTCGAACCGGTATTGATCGTTACAGCTGTGGTAGTAAGCGTATTTCCAATTATGGTGGCAGCTTCACCAGTTGTATTGATATTGGTTGCTCCTGTTAAACTCGTAGTACCACTAATCGTTGCTCCACCATTTGCTGTTAGTAAACCGGATAGTGTAGAGGCACCAGTTACATCCATTGAACCTTCCATTGTAGTGTTACCAACCACGTTAAGCGTATTACTAAAGGTGGCTGCCCCTGCTACACCCAGCGAACTGGCAAGAGAAGTAGCTCCCGTTACAGCAAGTGTACTGGTAAGTGTGGCAGCACCACGCAGCGTAATGACTCCGTCTGAAGTAATTCCAATACGCTCTGTTGCACTAGTACGAATACTTAATGGCTGGCCATCACTAGTTCCCAAGTAATTCGAGGCGGTAGTACTTGCATTACCAGTTAATAGCCATGAGGTGCTGGCTAGCGCACTAGAAAGATCCGACCAGTTGGCCGTTGCATTAGTACCACTAACAGTACCGATTTGCAGCACCTGGTTTAGGGCAGGAATTGAACTTGGCATCGTAAGTGTGTAAGTAGCCGTACCCGCAGCGGCCCTAAGTCCTACATAACCGGACCCTCCGGTAGTGGGATTAACAAGCCTTACCTCCTTTTGGATGGTAGGCGACTGAGCAAAGGACTCCAAGCTGATCCCCGCCAGCAGTAGCAGCGTGGCTGCCACGATTCTGAACTGTTTCATCATGTTTGGTTTTAAAGGATTAAAAAATGATTCAAGAAAAGAGTTGATTAAAAGAAGGGGTTTGCTTTGATTTGGTTTCATTAGAATTGTTTTTATTGTTTAGTCTATAATGATCCAGGTCACATACCCCGTAAAGGGAGCTGTAAAATGGACGGTTACTTTATTGTTTATTAAATCTCGATATATGTAGTAATTAGGAACCGTCATCGGTACAGATCCGGCCTCTAACACAATTGAGATTCCATCGTCAGCATCTAGAAGTGCAACGGGTATATCAAATTGTTCCACACTGTTGAGAAGTACACTGCGATTTTTTGATTTTGCAGTTACCGAAGACTGAACATTCATCCATACAGGAGTAGCCGTAGAACCTTGCGAGACCAAGACTTGACCAGCGATACCCGCATTACCATTTAAACGTAACGGAGTGGCACTACCGGTAATTGAGAGAAAATTATTAATGTTGACACCTCCGGTCGCGTTTACAAATTGAGAAAAGGTCTTTTCTCCGGCTATACTTTGAGTTGTAGCGAGATCTACAAAGTTTTTAATGGAAGACCCTGTTCCTCCATTAGAAATACTCAGAATTCCTCCTAAGACAACATTACCGGTAGTAGGCGTAGCCGGCGTCAACCCTGTAGAGCCGGCACTAAAAGTAATAACAGCATTGTTGGGATTTACCGAATCGGCATTTACGGCATATCCGGCATAAGCCACAATTCCCATAGTGGTAACACCCATGTCTATCCACTCATTCTGATAATTCCAATTTGTAATAGGTAAGATGGGCTCAATGGCTACCTTAATGCGAAGCTCATAATTGAGCAAGCGCCATGGAATCTGTAGAATACTATTAAAGGTTCCAGCCACACGCCTACCCCTACCCACATTAACCTGAAAAATTCCAGCATCGTCGGTTTGGGCAATATGCTCATCAGCATAAGCAACAGGGTTGTTAATAGACCCTGGAAAAATTTCTGTCAAGACATGGATACGCCTGTTTTTAGCAGGATTATTATCCCTATCTCTTGCTATTAGCTCCAAGTTTAGCCCAGGATTTTGAGCAAAAAGATCTCCTATGCCGATCAACAGCAGAAAAAAAAGCAGGTAGTATGGTAAGGGACGTCGACCTATGTTAATTCATTTTGATAAAAGAAATTATCTGGTGAAAAACTTGTCCGTCTACTCGCAAAAAATAACTACCGGCAGGCAGGCGTTGTACATCAATATCAATTCCTGCCAAGAGTTGGTCTGGCGATTTCTTGATTTGAAACAACATCCGTCCTTGCATGTCTAACACAGAAATAAAGAGATACTGCTCAGTTCGTAGCAAGGCAGAGCTTATTAGTTTTGCTAACATGGTTACCGGATTAGGAAATAATGTAAGCTGTATGTTCGGCTCATTATTCATTGTTCGACAGGTCACTATAAAAGACTGTGACCCACGCGAGCCAGCATGAACGGCTATTCCACTATTTAACTTAATACAGTCGGTGCTTTTATTAAATTGAATTGGTAGACTACTAGTAGACCACCCCGATGAAAGCCGCCCCGTAGCACTTACGCTAAAGAATATTCGCTCCTGTGCAGAAATATGAATCAATACAAGAAGTGCCGAAAAAAGAAATAATTGCTTTTTCATAATCGAGAAGAGAAATAAAGAAGTTGAACATATTGATTGATGTCATATTCAACTACCAGATAATCATACCCCACATAAACAATCCGATAGCTTTGTGCAATTCCCCTATTTAGATCAAAGATTTTAAGCAATAATGCAGTAGCAGACTGTTCTACCTGATACCTTCCAACATATCCATCGGAGTCCATATAACTACTATCTTCATTATCTCTTTGAAGAGAAAACCAAAAAGTAGGTAACCCTAAATAAGAGAAGTTGATAGTATCTTGTGCATCCCTTCTACTCCTTTTTTCCAAATACCATTTTTTACCATCTAGCATATCAAGAGGTGATATCACAAGAGGATCTTTTTCACATCCAGAACATATTATCAAAAGAGTAATAAGACCCGCAACTCTTACAGTTTTCATTTTCTTGTATTTTTTTGTTTTATCAAGAGCTTAGAAATACGTAAGGCTGTGTAGAGCTCTAAAACATCCATCTGATTAGTAACATCTACCACTGAAATAGTTGAAAGCCAACGACGCCACTTAAGTCCTACATAAAAAGTGGGTGGTTGGCTACGAGTGGAAAGTGCGGCTTCTAGACCCGTGTAAAAGCTATAGAGATATTGATTGTAAGAGGGTAAGTCTTTTTCTATACTAGTAAACCGAGTAAGATTATAATCAAAAGCCGCACCAGTAAAAATAGATAGCGTCGATAAAAGCGTTACACGAAATCCAGATTGAATGCCTATCAGTTGAAATGAATTTCTGGGCATAAAACTGGTAAACCGATTACTAAAAGGTGGCAGCGTATCCGAACGTAGCATTTTAGTTGTTGGCCTCAAAAAAGTATACCCCAGAATCATACAGGTCGAAAGAGGCTTAAAGACCCTAAAATCCCAACGAATCGTTCCGGAAAACCCAGGCTGTAATAAGCTATAATTAATGCTAGAGACCGGAAAGACTAATTGTTGTAAAGGGCGAAAATCACTTACAAACTGACTACTGACGTTTATGCTACCTGTTAAAAAAAGAGAGGATCTCTTGAGTGGTAAAAGTGCTTGCGAAAGACCTGGTACTGACAGATCATCATTTATCTGCGAGTTAATTTTTATAGAACTCGCTTTTAGAGAATCGGCTCTTTTTTCAAGTGAATACTTTTCTTTAAGAAATTCGTCGTAACCAATTAAAACAGCAGGCACTGTCTCATTATTTAACCCCCGAAAGTCCTGTATTGAAATAAAACCAGGCTTATCTCCTATCTGTTTAATATCGTTGCTATCAAGTGTAATTTCGATACTAGTATCATCATCTTTAGCACCAAAAGAAGAAGTAATTGTCCTGGATTTTACTTGTAGCGAATCATCAAGCCAGGAGTAAATAACTAGTGCTTGTTCTCTTATTAGTATCTTATTAGAAAATAAATAAATTTTGTTCGCTTTTTTGCCACGTAAAGAGAACCCATTGTCGAGCAAGTCGCAAGTAGACAAACTATCAGGCTTTGAGTTATCAACAAGACAGACACGAAATATATGGGCAGGTGTTATCAAAGAAGGTGTAGTTAAAAAAGGTTCTAAAACAAGACGCGGTGATGTATAATTTGTAAAAAAATCGTAAACGAACCCTCTTACAGAGGATAACTGGCTTATTCCCCAGAAGTTGCGTGCTGCCAGAACACTATCAGCGTTACCAAAGACACCGATGGAAACACGTTGAACAATTGTATCTCCTACCGCTGAGACAAGAAAATTCTGTAAAAAACTATTTCCTTCTAATTCTGCAATAAAAGGGGAATCAGACTTGTCGGCTCTTCCAAACAACACATTGCCTGAAAAATTATAGACTCCGAAATCTGTGATTCGATTATTGGCAAAAACATTGTTGACAATCCTCGGTAAGAGGTTTATTGTATTGAGGTCTTCGAAGTACAGGGCGGCCCCGCTTTTGGTAAACACAGAGCGCTCTACTGTAAAGCCAATATTAGGATTTTCAAAACCAGCCTCATAGCGAGGATTCATCACGGTAATAACCGGTGAAGTACTTTTAAGATTCAAAAATTCACAGTCAGAGATGGTCACCCGCTTACGGGTCCAACCTCCCTCGAATCGAAGTGCAGCAAAAAGCCCTACAAACTGTGCAAATCTGAAAACGATCTCAGTGTTTTCTCGTTGATCCTTAACAATTAGTCCATTACCCCGCTTTGACTCAGAACTTTGAAAAATAATTCGATTAAAGGCAGTTCCTTCCGCAGAAATACTCCCCATACAAACAAGGGCACTATTTTCTTCAAAAAAGAGGGTGACACCTGGGTTAATGACTAGCGAAGAATCCACCGATACTGATCCTCTAATTATGTAAGCTCCTGATGATAAGGAAAGCGTTGTATACTTACCCGAAAGGGTATCCTGTGCAGCTACAGAAGCACTGAGCAGAAAAATATATATAGAAAGGCTAAAACGCATAGCTTATTCAGAAATTTTATAAATAAAGGGCTTAACAGTACGTGTGCTACCATCCCCAATGGCAACGGTTATATCATCGAATAAAAGAAGGTCTCCCCCCTTTAATCCAGAAAACAGCTTCTTGGTATCTTCTTGAAAAATCTGACCGTAATTGTAAAGCGCAGCTGATTGCCTACTGGTATTTAAAAGTGTTACGCGAAAGCCATTTACGCTGGAAGAAACAGTCGGAACACCACTAGCCAAAATGGTAGTTTTTAACCCACTAGCCCTTATCAATTCAACAGAACTTATGACATTCTTAGCTGTATTATCTGAGAGTAGATATACCTCAGGATCAGGAAGACGTTGAACAAAAAGCGTTCTTTCAAGAATTAACTGAGAAGAGTTTTCGATAACCAAATACAACCTAAATCGGTATTGACCCGAAGACGGGAAAATAACATTAATGCCTTGAGGGGTTTTGTTTACTCTAACCTGAGGAGAAAAAGCTACATCTACATCTTCCATACGAAGATTAGGCACATCGGCAAGTAATGTTAGCCCGATACCTGCATAAAAACGATCTAAACGAATTCCTTTTAAAAGATCAAGCTGGAGCTGTTTAAGTGTCAGTTGCTTTTTTGTTGTAGCCGTCAGTTCACGAAGTGAAGCAGACACCGTATTTGTTTGCCTTTGTTGCTCTTCTAGCAGTGAGCTTAATCGCTGCTGATTTGTCAACAACGCTTGCGCAACCAAGCTATTAATCTTTTCCCAATTATCGGACTGGTATTGCAAGAGCAAGAGTTTGATGCGCTTAAATTGCATGTAGGAGACCGAGGCAGGCTTGTTGAGAAAAAAGAAATTGACCCATTTGATGTCTTTTCCATTCTGTGTCGAGATCCACTTAGTAGCAGGTAACCACCGTTTAAACTCGGCTCCTAGAGCTGTATCGTATCGACTAATAGTGTCTGCGAGTGAAAATAGCATTGTCTCGATCTTAAAGGCAAGCGAATCGTGCTCAAAGAAGGAATTAAGTTTTCTTCTTTTTGCATACTCTTTTTCTATAGATGTGCCCTGCGAACGAAGCGTATCCAGAAGAGTAGTCTCTACACTATCTAGAAAAAGAAATGAGCGTCTTATCTCTTGTTGCAGACCAACAAAGACTTTTATGGCTGGCTGCCCCCTTAACATAGCTGTATCAGCATCTTTGACAAATTCCTCAGATCGATATAGTTGTTTTCTAATAATTTGCTCTTGGTATGAAAGTGTTCTGATAACATAAAGATTACTTTCTAAAAGACTGGCTGGAACACTAAGTAGCGACAGACATACAAATACAAGATATAGTAGCAGTATTAGGCGATATCGATTAGTATTTATGGGAGCAGCCACTAGAATTACCGACTTTTAATAGTCTTCAGAATGTTATTAGAAAGACTTCCCAACTCCTGAATAGACAGCGCGGTAGAGTGCAATTCTTGCTCTAGCTTTAGTAAGCGGTCGCTATTGAGCTCAGTTGCATTCCTCATTTTAGTTATCTGCTCGTCAAGCTCGGCAGAACTTCGTCCTAAGGTTTCGAACTCCGAAATACCCGACATCATCAAAGTAGTTCCAGTTTTAA
>CANGYW010000081.1 GCA_947458335.1 Chitinophagaceae bacterium
CCAATTACCTTTTGTTATTCGCTATCCGCGCGGAGAAGGTGTAATGCCCGAGTGGAGAACACCGCTACAAGCCATCCCCATTGGAAAGGGCAGAACACTCAAAGAGGGCGAAGAGATCGCCATTCTTTCCATTGGCCACCCAGGTAATTTTGCCGCGGCAGCCCTTCGTGAGTTACGCACCGACGGGTTAAACCCCGGCCACTACGATATGCGTTTTGTAAAACCTCTCGACGAAGAACTCTTACACCATATCTGTGGTCGCTACATAAAAATTCTCACCATCGAAGACGGTACCATCAAGGGCGGATTCGGATCAGCTATTTTGGAATTCATGGCCGAACATGGGTACAAGCAAGACCTGCGTCGCCTGGGAATTCCCGATGTATTGGTAGAGCATGGTACCCCAGCCGAATTACACCGCGAATGTGGCTACGACACAGCGGCCATTGTTAAAGCCGTACGAGAACTGGCTGCCGTGCAGGTGAGTGAAATCAATTGAGAGTAGGGTCAACGGTTTGCAGCGCCAATGCCTCGGCATCAGCGGCACCTTTTTCATCGAACTCAATAATAAAGTTGTTCTTTCCTTGTCCGATGATAATATTCAAGTAGTGTTGCTGCACTAACTCAAGTAACGACAGAAATAAAAAGATGGCATGCACGCGGTTTTCGCAAGATTCAAAAATGCGCTCGAAAGAAATCGTCTTCTCTTTTTTCGCCATCTCTAGCATCGACTTACGACTGCCCTCCATAGTATAGTTGTAACGTACCACGGTATGTACGGGCTTATTGACACGGTCACTATACTTCTGCATGGCCCTTTCAAAGGCCTTCATCAACTTAAACAGAGTAAGCTGGGTGATCTCTGTTCCTTCGCTGGCCTCTTCTCCAATGGTGGCGAGCTCTCTTTGAATATTACCCCGCTTGGCCATCAGCATGCGAAGAGCCTCCATTTCGGCCATTTGGGCAGAGGCTTCTTTAAATCGCTTGTATTCAAGAATCTTATTGACCAGCTCAGCGCGGGGATCAATTTCGTTACCATCAGCATCGAGCTCCTTGCGGGGCAGTAGCATTTTGGCCTTAATGCGCATGAGTGTAGAGATAAACAGAATAAACTCACTGCTCAACTCTACGTTCAGTTCATCTTGTTGGTGAATATAATCGAGAAAATCATTGGTGATCTTGGTAATGGGAATATTGTAAATATCCAGTTCGTCTCGTTCAATAAAAAACAATAGCAAATCGAAGGGCCCCTCGAATTGAGGAAGACTAATTTGGTAAGCGGTGGGTGATGACATAATACAGCAAATATAAAAGGAGGTTCTACGGGAGCCTTGGGTTATTTTTTAAGTAAGTCACGAATCTCACGCAGCAATTGAATATCCTCGGGCGTTGGGGACGGCTTAGCGGCTTCTTTCTTTTGCACCTTATTCAAGGTCTTGACCAAGGCAAAAAGCACAAAGGCAATAAAAACAAAATTGATCGAGGCAGCCAGCAGTTTTCCGTATTTGACCCCGTTCCATACCAACTTATCGAGTTCGGTAGCATGCACGGCCTTTAATGCCGGAGCCAGTAAAAGAGGAGTAATTACGTCCTCTACCAGCGAAGAAACGATAGCGCCAAAAGCACCCCCGATAATTACGGCCACCGCGAGCTCAACGATATTGCCCTTAACGGCAAAATCCCGGAGTTCTCTCAGTATTCCCATCAAAATGAATTTCAACAAACATAATAAAAAAAGCGTCAAACAACCCGTAAGAATATGCACCTTTACGACATGAAATCGAGCCCCTTTTGGAAATGGATGTTATTCCTTGCGTTATGCCTCATCTGGGGCAGCTCTTTTAAATTAATGAAAGACAGCACGGCCTCATTGACCGGAACCCAGATCGCCTCGCTGCGTATCGTGGCCGCAGCCCTGGTCTTGTTACCCTTTGGCGCCTTGCATCTATCAAAGATCCCACGGGTCAAGTTGCCGCTGGTCATTTTTAGTGCCTTTATCGGCAATCTGCTGCCTGCATTTTCATTTGCTATTGCACTGACCCGTATTGACGGATCACTGGGTGGCATCATGAACTCTCTCTCTCCTATTTGGGTAGTACTAATCGGCGTTCTTTTTTATGGTGATAAGATCGCAGTCGAAAAATGGATGGGGCTACTGATCGGGTTTTTGGGACTTGCGTTACTTACCATTCTTCCGGTGCTAATGGGAGAAAAAAGTATCAGTTTTGAGAACCTGGCCTATGTGCTTTTACCCGTCACTGCGACCATCCTATATGGGGTAAACGTCAATATGGTAAGTCATCGACTGCAAGGCATCAACCCCCTGCACTTGGCCTCGGTATCGGTCTCATTTATGCTGCCCCCTGCCCTATTCCTGTTATGGTACTTTGATTTCTTTACGCACGATCTCTCTTCGGCCACTGTACAATCGGCCATCGCATCAAGTGCAGCGTTAGGCATTATCGGTAGCGCACTAGCCACCATCTTATTTTACTCGCTGGTCAAAAGAGCAGGAGGGCTATTCGCCTCTTTGGTCACCTACGGCATCCCGTTCGTCGCCATTGGCTGGGGACTGCTCGACAACGAAAAAATTACCTGGATAGAGGTAAGTTGTTTGTTATTGATATTGGCCGGAGTATATCTAACCAACCGGAGCACGACAACAGAAAAAGCCTAAGCAACTAAAAAGCAGCTAGCTCCAAAAGATCAGACAGACATGATCTCTTTTTCTTTGGACGACAGGTGGGTATCTACCAACCCAATGTGCTTATCGGTTAGCTGTTGCACACCCGCCTCAGCATCTTTAGCGGCGTCTTCACTTAGTCCGTTTTTTTGAAGTCGCTTGATCGCTTCGAGTGCATCACGGCGAATATTACGAATGGCAACTTTAGTTTGTTCTCCCTCACCCTGGCAACGCTTTACCAACTCACGTCGACGCTCTTCAGTTAGCGGAGGCATAAAAATGCGGATCAGTGCTCCGTCATTTTGTGGAGTAACTCCCATGTTGGCCGCAATGATCGCGCGCTCGATGGGCTGGACCATATTTTTTTCCCAAGGCTGAATGCTGAGCGTACGCGCATCCATCACACTTATATTGGCCACCTGGTTAATGGGCATAGGGGCACCGTAATAATCGACCACTAAACCATCGAACATTTGCGGATTGGCCTTTCCGGCTCTGATCTTGACCAGCTCGGCCTCGAGATGGCCGATCGCTTTTTTCATTTGCTCCTGCGCGCCGGCACTAATGGATTGTATATCTTCTGCCATCATACAAAACTAAGAAAGTTTACCCACCAATTTTCGACACCCCGCTTCGTTTTAAAAAAAGGATGCACATTTGCAAAAAACAGATCCATGGCCGCCTCTACTACTGACCTTCGCTCTATTGCCACGCAACTGCGCAGAGATATTGTTCGTATGGTACATGCCGTCAATAGTGGCCATCCCGGCGGGTCTTTGGGCTGTGCCGATTATTTTGCCGCTTTGTATTTCAGAATCATGAAACATGATCCCTCTTTTGATATGAACGCCACCGACGAAGATGTTTTCGTTTTGTCTAATGGCCATATCTCTCCCATCTTTTATGCCACACTGGCCAGGGCCGGATATTTCGATAAATCAGAGCTGGCCACTTTTCGCAAAATAAACTCAAGATTGCAGGGGCACCCCGCCACCCACGAACATTTGCCCGGTATTCGTATTGCCTCGGGTTCGCTGGGGCAAGGACTGAGTGTTGCGGCTGGTGCAGCCCTCACCAAAAAACTAAACGGAAAAAAAGAGCTGGTCTTTTCACTACACGGAGATGGAGAGCTCAATGAGGGGCAGATTTGGGAAGCCGTTCTGTTTGCGGCTCATCATAAAGTAGATAACCTGATTGCCACCATCGACTGGAACGGGCAACAAATTGACGGCCCTACCGACAAGGTGATGTCTCTGGGCGATCTGGCCGCCAAGTTCAATGCATTTAACTGGACTGTATTACAGATGAACGGCAATGATATGGACGACACAGTAGCAACGCTCGAAAAAGCCAGGTCACTAACCGGCCAAGGCAAGCCTATTGTGATCTTGATGAAGACCGCCATGGGAAAGGGGGTTGACTTTATGGAGGGCACCCACGAATGGCATGGCATTGCTCCCAATGATGAGCAGCTGGCCAAGGCGCTGGCACAACTTCCAGAAACCCTCGGAGATTATTAATTATTCGGCCCGTAATTCAAATGGAGTGCGAGACGCTTTGTAGGCCGGAAGCCAAGAAGCCAGCAGCGCAATTACAAACACGGTGACTCCCACCAGTAAAAAATCGTTGACCTGCAGCGCCACCGGATAATAATCAATTAAAAAACTTCCGCCTTGCAAGGGTATCAAATGATACCGGATCTGCAACCAGGCCAGTGCAGTGGCCAGCAACATTCCTACACTGGCACCCCCAATGGCCAGCAGCAATCCTTCTGATAAGAAAATACGCAGTATGCCGCTGCGATCCATACCAAGCGCCTGAAGCACGCTAATATCTTTTTGTTTTTCGAGCACCAGCATGGTAAGAGCCCCGATCATGGTAAAGGCGGCTACCACCAAGATTAAGGATAGCACCGCATAAACAATCCAACGCTCCGTGCGCATAACGGCATATAAACTTTGGTTTTGCTGATAGCGATCTTGTACAATGCATTGCGATCCCATTATCTGTTGCAGCGAGGTTCGAAGTGACTGCGGATCGACAGTGGCAGCAGTAGCGATCTCTACGGTGCTACACATTGCTGCACCGATACCCAGCGACGATTGCATAAATCCAATGGGCACAATCGCAAAGCGATTATCGAAATCTTGCTGAATCATAAACGTTCCGGCGGTCTGCAGAAGCCCCATCCGAATATCTCGAGTCCAGTCGAGTTGAAGGGTTGTTGTCTTTTGAGGCAAGTATACAGTTAAGGGTATCAAATTCCGATCCGAATATACCCCCAACGCGTCGGCTACGCCCGCTCCCATAATGACCTGAGGCTGTTCGGCGGTACCTAGCCGATATTCACCGTTGACCAGGTTCGAGGCTACCCCACTTATCCGTTGGTAACTTTCCTCTACTCCCTTTAGTTGCACCATGGTCTGGTTTTCTCCGGCCTGTAGCATCGCTTTTTCTTCGACTACCCGAGACAGTGCCGTAACACCTGGCAACCCGGCAATAGCTCTCCGTTGCCCTTCGCTCAAGGTTAAGGTCTTTCCACTTGCAGGAATTATTTTCCACGATGGATAAAAAGAGGAGTAAAGCGACTTGACCATTCCCTCAAAACCATTGAACACACTCAACACCAAGATAAGTGCCGCCGTACCAATGACCATAGCACCCATACTGGTCCAGGCAATCACATTGATGGCCTGCGTTGATTTCTTGGCTTTAAAATAGCGCCAGGCAAATAGAAAATGCATGTAGTAGCCGTTCAGGAATCAGTTTTCTTGGATTGCTTTTTGCGCTCGGCTTCGATACGCTCAAAAAGTTCTTCCATCTTAAATACATGATCGAGGGTGTCGTCGCGAAAGAATTTGAGCACCGGAATACTGCGCAACTGGTGTCGAACTCGGTTAGCCAATTCTTTTTTGATATCGTGATGCCTCTCTTCGATCTTGTGGAGTGCCGCCTGCGGATTACTGACCTGAAAAAAACTAAGATAGAAACGAGCCTCCAGCAGATCGGAGGTCACTTTTACCGACGAGATTGACACCATTCCTCCCTCGATCATCGTTAGCCCCAGCCGCTGAAAGATGTCATTCATTTCTTCGTTGAGCAGGCCGGCAATCTGTTTTTGTCTTTTTCCTTCTTCCATATAAATTGATTGAGGTCCCTGTAAAAGTAGTTACTTTGCCTCGATCAGCCGCTACACTCATGAGATCTTATGCTCGGATTTTTAGGTATTTAACAGATTACAAAGGTCGTGTTGCACTCTACTTTCTATTTATTGTATTGAGTATTTTCTTCTCTATCGTATCAATCGGCATGCTCATGCCCTTTTTGCAACTCATTTTTACGGGTCAGCAGGCCATTCCGACAGGTGGCGGAAACAACTTAGTGCTCGATTCTGTCAACCAGTTTCTACAACAACAAGTAGAGCAGTCTGGTCAACTGGCAGCCCTGGCCATCATTTGCTGGCTAATGATTGTTTTTATTTTGGGCAAGAATCTTTTTTTATACCTAGCCTATTACACGCTCAACCCCCTCAAACACCAACTGGTCAACCAACTGCGCGAAGATCTGTACGACAAGGTACTGCAATTGCCTATTGGTTACTTTAACGAAAAACGTAAGGGCGATCTGATGAGCCGCATGACCAACGACGTCAATGAGGTAGAAATTTCGGTAATCGGTGCACTCGAAGGCTGGATTCGCGATCCGCTGACCATTATATTAACCTTGGTATTTCTCTTTTCGATCAGTGTACCTCTTACGCTATTTATTTTACTACTAATACCGGTATTAGGACTGGTGGTAGGTCGTATTACCCGCTCGCTAAAAAAGATCTCACAAGAGGTGGCGCAAAAATTTGGCGAAACACTGGCTGTACTCGACGAGACCCTCGGTGGCCTGCGCGTTATTAAGGCCTTTGGAGTGGAGGGCATACTACGCGATAAATTTCAGCAAGGCAACGAACGGCTGCGCCAAGCCCGCAACCGTATTGGATACCGAAGAGACCTGGCCTCTCCTCTCTCTGAAGTAATGGGCGTTGCCCTGTTTACAGCCGTCTTGTACTACGGCGGAAAACTTGTATTGCAAGATCAGCTACTCGATGCCGCTGTCTTTATCGGGTTTCTGGGCATTTTTTACAACATGATCAATCCAGCCAAAGCCCTGGCTACTTCGTTTAGCAACATGCGGAAGGGCTCGGCTGCCATTGGCAGAATAGAAGAGATCCTCACGGCTCCTATCACCGTCAAAGAAGCTCCCGATGCTATAACGATACCCGCCTTTACGCAATCGATCGAATTTAAAAAAGTACAATTCAGCTATGGTGATACATTGATACTGGATGGGATCGACCTGGTGATTCCCAAGGGAAAAACGATTGCCCTGGTGGGTGCGTCTGGTTCTGGAAAATCGACCTTGGCCGATCTGGTACCTCGCTTTCATGATGTAACTGCGGGCGAAGTACTCATTGACGGCATCAATATTAAAAATTACAGCTTGCGCTCGCTGCGCAGTCTAATGAGTATCGTTACCCAAGAACCCATTGTCTTTAACGATAGTATTGCTGCCAACATAGCACTCGGACAACCGACGGCCACCCCTGCAGATATAGAGCAGGCGGCCCGTATTGCCAATGCCCATGAATTTATACTGGCCAAAGAACAGGGATATCACACCAATGTCGGAGACCGCGGCACCAAGCTGAGCGGTGGCGAACGCCAACGACTCACCATTGCCCGGGCGCTGCTCAAAAATCCACCCATCTTAATTTTAGACGAGGCCACTTCTTCGCTCGATACCGAAAGTGAACGCCTAGTGCAAGATGCCATCAACAAAATGATGCACCAGCGTACCAGCATCGTTATTGCACATCGGCTTTCGACCATTCGTCATGCCGACGAGATCATCGTTTTGCAAAAAGGAAAGATTGCTGAACGTGGCAAGCACGAAGAACTGATTGCACAAAACGGAATCTACAAGAAATTGGTAGACTGGCAAGAAGTGCGCTAATCGCCACCACTTGGCTTACGCCTTAAGCAACTGCCGCGCAATAACCAGTTTCTGTATTTCGCTGGTACCCTCGCCAATGGTGCAAAGCTTGGCATC
>CANGYW010000082.1 GCA_947458335.1 Chitinophagaceae bacterium
ACCACCAATTACACCACGACCGCCTCTGCGTTGCGAGCGATATTCGTCGGCGGGCGTTCTCTTGATGTAACCTAAATGAGATATGGTGATGACCACATCTTCTTCTTTGATCAAGTCTTTGATCTTTACCTCGTCGTCCAGGTAAGTGATCTCGGTTTTGCGGACATCGCCATATTTTTCTTTGATCTCGAGCAATTCTTTTTTGATGATATCAAAACGTTTTCCCTCATCGCTTAGCAATTCTTGTAACCAGGCGATCAGCTTCATCAACTCATCGTACTCTTCGCGGATCTTATCTCGCTCCATGCCGGTAAGACGCTGTAAGCGGAGTTCGAGAATAGCCTTAGCTTGAATTTCGTCTAATCCCCAGCCTGCTTGGATCAGATTGTCTTTAGCAAGCTCAGGAGTTGCCGATTTACGTATAAGGGCGATTACCTCGTCTAAATGGTCGAGGGCGATCAGATATCCTTTTAAAATATGGGCTCTTTTCTCAGCCTCTTTAAGTTCATAACGAGTTCTGCGAACGACCACGTCGTGTCTAAACTCCACAAACTCTTGCACCAGTTGCTTCAGGTGCAGGGTGCGTGGACGACCTTTTACAATAGCGACATTGTTGATACCATAGGAGGTCTGCAGGTCGGTGTGTTTGTAAAGCTGATTGATGATCACATTGGCAATAGCATCCTTACGGATATCGATGACAATACGAGTACCTTCTTTTTGGTTCGACTCGTTATTAACGTGCGTGATGCCTTCGATCACCTTTTCATTAACTAATTCTCCGATACGGTTGGTCAACGAGTCTCGATTCACTTGATAGGGCACCTCTGTTATGATCAGTTGCTCCCTACCACCGGCTTTTGCATCAACAGTTACCTTACCACGTACCACTACCCTTCCTCTTCCAAAGTGCATAGCGGCTTTAACACCCTCCATGCCATATATAACACCGCCGGTTGGAAAATCGGGAGCTTTTATATGCTGCATTAGCTCATCGATGGATATCTCGCGATTATCGATATAGGCTACGCAACCATCGATAACCTCGCTGAGGTTATGAGGCATCATGTTCGTAGCCATACCAACAGCGATACCGCTCGATCCATTGATAAGTAATTGCGGGATTCTGGTTGGTAATACAGTTGGTTCCGTTTCTGAATCATCGAAGTTGAGTTGAAAATCGACTGTATCTTTTTCGATATCATCGAGCATATGCTCCGATAGCTTCTCCAAACGAGCCTCGGTATATCGCATAGCAGCCGGACCGTCGCCGTCTTGGTTACCGAAATTTCCTTGTCCGTCTACCATTGTATAGCGCATGCTCCACTCCTGGGCCATACGAACCATGGCATCGTATACAGAAGAGTCGCCGTGCGGGTGATATTTACCCAGCACCTCTCCCACAATACGAGCCGATTTCTTGTAAGCTTTGTTATGATTAAGCCCGAGCTCGTTCATGGCGTATAGCACCCTGCGGTGTACGGGTTTTAATCCATCGCGCACATCCGGAAGGGCCCGTCCTACGATTACCGACATAGAATAGTCGATGTAGGCGGTCTTCATCTGCTCTTCGATCTGTACAGGGGTGATCCTGTTAAAATCGTTCGTTTCTTGAGGATTCAGCTGTTCGTCCATGTTCGTTAAAAGCCCCTTTTTTTGGGGTATGCAAATCTAGTTTTTTAAGGGCTGATTTCCTTGTAAATTCAGCCTTTTTTAAGGCTATTTTATCCACCCTTGTTAATTAAAAAAAGAGGGATATTTGCCCTATGAAAACCATCCTTTTATTCGGGGCCGGAAAGTCCTCTACGGTACTGATCGAATACCTATTGCGCCATGCCCCAGAATATGGGTTTCTTCTGAGGGTCATAGACGCAAATATCTCGTTGGCAAAGTCTAAGATTTCGGGCTCCTCTTTCGGAGAAGCCATTGGGCTTGATATAACTGATAATGCGCTTCGCTTGTCCGAAGTAGAAAGAGCCGATATCGTTATCTCACTACTGCCTCCACAACTGCACCTGCTGGTAGCAATAGATTGTCTAAAAGCTAGAAAGCACCTGTTGACCGCCTCGTATGTGACTGAAGATCTCAAAGCACTAGATCCTGAGGCAAAATCGCAAGATTTGCTCTTTTTATGCGAGATGGGACTTGATCCAGGAATCGATCATATGAGTGCCATGGCCATTTTAGACGAAATACGAGAAACCGGAGGAGTCGTTGAATCTTTCATCTCTCATTGTGGCGGTTTAGTAGCCCCCGAGTCGGACAATAATCCCTGGCACTACAAGATTAGCTGGAATCCTCGGAATGTGGTGACGGCCGGACAAGCTGGGGCCATCTACCTGCAAAATGGTAAAGAGGTAGCTGTTTCTTACGACGAATTGTTTTCACAAGAAAACAAGGTAGCCATAGACTCACTCGGATCTTACGCCTGGTATCCCAACCGCGACTCTCTCTCCTATCTCTCTTTGTACGGCCTTTCCTCCATAAAGACCTTTATAAGAACCACACTTCGTCATCCGGATTTTATACAAGGCTGGAAAAAAATTATTCATCTTTCTCTTACAAAAGATGCTCCTTTTTATTCCCTTCCGGGGGCAACACTAGGAGCAGCATTTGCTCATCATTTTAAAGAATGTGCCTCTCAATATGAGGTAGCGCGATACAGAAAAGAGGATCCTCTCTTCGATCGACAACTACATTTTCTTGGAGCAGATGATATGCTTACCCCTTTAATCAAAGATTCATTTACCCCAGCCTCACTTTTGCAAGAAGCGCTCGAAAAAAATCTTGTCCTAGCCGATAATGACAAAGACATGATCGTTATGCTGCACGAGATAGTTTATCGAAAAGATGAACAGGGCCGAAAAATATGTAGTCAGCTTGTGGTGAAAGGAGACGATTCACGCAGAACCGCCATGGCAAAAACGGTGGGACTACCTCTGGCTATATCGGCCTTGTTGCTACTGCAAGAAAAGATTACGGTGCGTGGGGTGCAGATTCCAACAAAACCCGAGATATACTCGCCGGTATTGCAAACCTTGAGAAAGGAAGGAATAGAATTTTCAGAAAAAGACTGCCCTGTTGCACTATAAAGTGAAGGCATCTATAAAGACAAAAACTTTTTTCGCGTATAAGATTTTTCTGAATAGCAAACTAATGTCCGGCCAGCTCCAATACGATCTTCCACTCCTTCTCAGTAACAGGCTGTACTGATAAACGGCCCAATTTAACAAGTGCCATATTTGCTAATCGCTTGTCGGCTTTAATTGTAGCTAACGAGACGGGATTTTTTAAGGTCTGAGAGGGCTTGATGTCTACTGCTACCCAGGCCGCTTCGGTCGTTGTGGGGTCTTGATAAGCTTCTTTTACAATTTCGGCTATGCCTACGATCTCTACCCCTTCGTTGGAGTGATAGAAGAAGGCTAGATCACCTTTTTTCATAGCGCGCAGGTTATTGCGTGCAGCGTAGTTACGAACCCCATCCCAAAAGGTTTTTTTATCTTTAAGAAGTTGCTCCCAAGAATACTTAAAGGGCTCCGATTTCATTAACCAATAGGCCATAGCAAGTGTTTTTACCAACCTGACACCAGTACATCAGCCAAATGCATTGTTGTAAGACGATATCCTTTTTGATTGATGTATCCTTGTTGGTGCATGAGGCAAGAGAGATCGGTAGAGATAAGATAATTGGCTCCAGTGGCTAACGCGTTTTCAACCTTCTGCTCCCCCATCGCTACCGAGATATTGTCATACTTAACGGCGAAAGTACCCCCAAAACCACAGCATGTTTCAGTATCTGCCATTTCTACAAGTGACAAACCTTTTACGTTAGATAGTAATTGTCGAGGTTCATGTTTGATCTTGCACTCGCGCAGGGCCGCACAAGAGTCGTGAAAGGTAGCAGTGCCATTCAACTGAGCTCCGAAGGATGTCTTCTTAAGCACGTTGACTAAGAAATCAGAAAACTCATAGGTGCGTTGCTTTAAATCTTGCACTTGATGATGCACCGAAGAATTATCGAAAAGACGGCTGTAATAATTTTTAACAAATCCAGCGCAACTAGCACTGGGGGTAACTATGGGGTCTGTGCCCTGAAAATCGTTGATGAATTTTTGACAAACTGATTTTGACTCTTCCCAAAAGCCGGCATTAAAAGCAGCCTGCCCGCAACAGGTTTGCTTAGTGTTGTAAGAAACGGTGCAACCTGCCTTCTCTAGCACCCGCACCATATTAAAAGCCGTATCCGGAAACAGCTGATCTACAAAGCAAGGTATAAAAAGCTGTACGTTCAAAAGCTGCGATTAGGTTAATTGGTAGATTGATAAATACCAAGACGCGCCAGGTATTTCTCAGCATCGTACGACTGTTGACTACGGGGATATTTTTCGCGAATCTCCTCGTACAGCGCAATGGCCTCTTTAGTGTCTTGCAGCACTTGATCGGCCAGAAAAGCTGCCATAAACAGGTATTCAGGAGAATTTACTTCATCTTTTTCAAAATGATGGGCTGCTTTTTTGTAAGCATCCAGCGCTTCTTTACTCTTACCGCTGTCAGCATAGGCATCTCCCAGTAGTTTGTAGGCACGGGCTTGTACTCCTTTAGAAGAGGTGCTGAACTTATCGAGGAACTGAATAGCTTTTTCGTTGTCGCCGAGCTTAATGTAGCAGCTTCCGGCATAGAAACGAGCTAGGTTGGCAGCGTCGGTTCCACTGTAGCGGTCAATAACTTTTAGAAACCCGATATTTTGACCGTCACCGTTAAGCGCCAGCGAAGCCGAATCTTTTCTGTAATACTCCTCTGCTCTAAACATGGCCTCGAGGGCTTTTGCCTCACGGGGTTGTTGGTATAATTGCTGGTAAGCAAACCAACCGGCTACAACCACTACTATCAGCAGCGATACTATAGATAAGGGTTTGCTGTAGGAAAGCCAGAATTCTTTCAATTTGTCTAGCACACCTTGATTGGATTCGGTCATGAGTGGAGTTTGTTGCTCAGCCATAGTTATTTGTTTGAAAGAAAAGAATTAATCGGTAATAAAAGGATAATGAGGATCAACGTAAACATCTTTTAACACTTCGCTGTCGTCGGGCCAGGGGCTCTCTTCTGCAAATTGTACCGATGCGGCCACCATGGCATCAACACGCTGATTGATGACCTCTATGTCGCCCGCTGTGGCAAACTGGTTTTCTTGAATAGTATGGAGCACCTGTTGGATAGGGTCTTTGCCACGGTAGTCATCAACCTCTTCTTTGCTACGGTATTTTTGAGGATCACTGATAGAATGCCCTTTGTAGCGATAGGTCTTGATCTCTATAAGAGTGGGGCCCCCTTTTTCACGAGCCCGGTTAACGGCCCGGCTTATGCCATTATGTACTGCTTCTGCGCTCATACCATCCAGGGTATCAGCCGGCATTTCGTAAGCATCAGCCAATTTGTAAATATCTACGACATTGGAGGTACGCTGAATGGAAGTACCCATAGCATAGTTGTTATTCTCGCAAATAAAAACAACAGGAAGCTTCCAAAGCATAGCCAGGTTAAAGGTCTCGTGCAGCATACCCTGACGAGCTGCTCCATCGCCAAAAAAGGTCAGCACCACATTGTCACTGTTGCGATATTGCTCGGCAAATGCCAATCCAGCCCCGGTACCGATCTGTGCACCTACGATTCCGTGGCCCCCGTAGAAATTATTTTCTTTACTAAAAAAGTGCATGCTTCCTCCCTTTCCTTTGGCACAGCCGGTGGCCTTACCATAGAGTTCTGCCATGCAACTATTGACAGTCACTCCCTTGGCAATGGCCAATCCATGGTCACGGTAGGCAGTAATAAATAGGTCTTCGGGACGAGTGGCAGTCATACAACCAGCGGCGATGGCCTCTTGTCCTACATAGGCATGAAAAAAACCACGGATCTTACCCTCCATTTTGTACTTCTCTTCTGCCATCAGTTCGAACTGTCTGATTAGCTGCATCAATTCGTACCAGTACAGATAGGTTTCTTTCGAAAATTTAGCTGTCAAGGGTATCAATTTTGAGTCGCAAAAATAAGGGAAAGAGCCCATATTAGGTAAATTGCAGACCTGCATGCTCCGGTTACAGAAAATAGCCCTTACCCAGTTTAAAAACTACCCCGCCTTCGAGATAGGTTTCGATCGGCAGGTAGTGGGTATATGTGGGGCTAATGGGGTGGGCAAAACCAGCCTACTTGATGCTATTCATTATCTGGGGCTTACCAAAAGTTATTTTAGCCGGCACGACGAACAGGCGGTTCAAACCGGTTGCTCAGGCTTCAGGATTGAGGGCCTTTTACAACTCGGACAGATACGAACCGAAATCACCTGCATTCTTAGAGAAAATGGCAAAAAGGAATTTGCCTCCAACGGAACGATCTACGAGCGGCTATCCTTACATATCGGTAAGATACCGGTGGTGGTGATCGCCCCAGACGATGCCGTGCTAGTTACCGGAGAAAGTAAAGAACGGAGGTTGTTTATAGATCAACTTTTAGCACAAATCGATCCTGACTATCTGCAACGATTAATTCGATATAATCGCCACCTATTGCAGCGAAATGCCCTGCTAAAAGACCCGGCTATAAGCACCACCTCTAGTCGTGCATTGCTCGATGTAATGGATGACCAGTTGGCGGCTGAAGGACAATTTATTTATGAATCTCGGGCAGCCTTTTTGAGTTCTTTTATTCCCCTGGTAATCGAGCAATACCATTCCATAGCTACTTCAGAACACTCCCCCACTCGAGAAACTATTTCGGTTTCTTACCAAAGCCATTTGCAGCAGGCGTCGCTCGACTCGTTACTACGTACCAACCGGCAAGCCGATCTTAGTGCGCAGCGAACTACCAAGGGAATCCATCGCGATGAGTTGGTCGTTACAATGCTTGACCAACCTTTTAAACAACTGGCGTCTCAAGGCCAGCGAAAAAGCTTGCTTTTTGCTTTAAAGTTGGCGCAGGCCGACGTCATAAAACAGAAAAAAGGGTTCGCTCCCCTTTTGCTGTTGGATGATGTTTTTGAAAAACTGGACGAAAACAGAATCGAAAATCTGCTAAGAAAAGTATGCACAACGTCGGGTAGTCAGGTTTTTATTACCGACACCAGCGCAGATCGACTTGATCGCCAATTATCTAAACTTGAGGTTCCCTTTCAGCTCGTTTCGCTCTAAAGCCCCCCTATCTTTGTGCAATGGCACAGTATTCCATGGCAGAGGCCCTGCAGCAATTTTTGAACGAAAGCCGCATTAAAGGAGATGTGCAGGCCTTTCAGATTCAAGAAGCTTGGGAATCAATTATGGGAAAAACCATTGCTAGGTACACCGATACCATCAAGATATTCGGTGATCGGCTCGTGATCTCCACATCGGTAGGACCCTTAAAAAATGAACTTCATTTTCAAAAAGAGTCAATTATTCGCCGCGTTAACGAAGCCATGGGAGCCGTAATTATCAAAGAGGTTATTATTCAATAACCGACTTCCAACTTCGTAAACTTCTTTTCTTAACAATCGTTCCTTTCTTAACTAGCATGACGGTGGGATCAACACGTGCAGCAGTTTGGATTGCTTTTAGATCACAACTGAAAACAGGTACGTCCGTTAACCCTAGTTGCAAAAGCTGATAAGTAAGTTCTTTGGTTTGAGCAGTTATAAAAAATACAGGTAGCCCTTGGGTATGAGCCTTTTTGACTAAGCCGGAAAGATCGCTTCTTATGGCATCGAATGAACTAGCCCTGGCTGCCCAAATCCAAACGCTTTGGTCGATATCTA
>CANGYW010000083.1 GCA_947458335.1 Chitinophagaceae bacterium
CTGATTAGTTTACGCTCCTTTCGCGGAAAATATGTTTTGGTAGATTTCTGGGCTAGTTGGTGTAAACCTTGCCGTATGGAAAATCCGGTGGTTGTTGCGGCGTATCAGCAATTCAAAAACAGAAACTTTACCGTGCTGGGTGTCTCTCTCGATCAACCGGGCGCCAAAGACGATTGGATGACGGCCGTGATGAAAGACGGATTGACCTGGACACAGGTTAGTGATCTTAAATTCTGGGATAGTCCGGTGGTATCACTGTATAAAATTACCGGGATCCCTTACAACGTACTTATAGATCCGCAAGGAAAGATTATTGCCGAGTCACTGCGGGGAGATGATCTGGGCGCCACTTTAAATAAAGTATTGCCTCAATAAACAACGGATGTAACGCTGAGTTAATTTGTTGTTGAAGCGTTGGAGCTTATTATTTCTGTTGCTTTTTTTTCCAGCTTACGTACTCGGGTTTTCTACGGGGTGTCTGCTGACGTGGTCGACGAAGAGGAGTGCATTTTTTTAATTCATCAAAACAGTGGCGAGGCAATTCTTGATAAAGGGTGGTGCCTTCGGTCTTCCAACGCAGCATCTCATCGGTTACTTTCTTGATGACTTTACCCGGATTACCCACCACTACGCTGCGGGGTGCAATTTGTTCTCCCTCTTTAATGAATGTGAGCCCTCCCACAATCGATTCGTCGCCCAGTACCACATGGTCCATAATCACACTATTGATACCCACCAGACAGTTGCGCCCAATGACAGCTCCATGAATTACCGCACCATGACCGATATGTGCACCGGCCAATAATTTTACCGTGAGTCCCGGAAACATATGAATCACACAATTCTCTTGTACGTTGCATCCATCTTCGATCTCAATGGCGCCCCAGTCGCCACGTAGTACGGCGCCGGGACCGATATAGCAGCTCTTGCCGATTGTTACCTGTCCAATTACGACAGCCTGAGGATGCACATAACTACTGACATCTACTAGGGGTCTTATTCCATTTGCTTGATAATACATAGGGGTATTATTCGCTGATTAGTTTTTTATCGGTTCGGTAACAAAGCCCTTTGAACTGGGCTACCAATCTTTGTTTTTGATTGAGTATGCTAATGTGGTACAGTCCTGTACTTTTTCCATGATGCAGTTCGATCGCTTCGGCCGTTAGCTCATCACCTACCTGCACAGGGTGGGTAAAATTGATAGAAGTATCGAGTGCTACGGATAGTTGATTACGATTGTTACAAGCAAAGGCAAAGGCGCTATCGGCCAGCGAAAAACTTACCCCGCCGTGCAGGATTCCAAAGCCATTGACCATCTCTGGACGAATCGTCATTTGTAATCGACTGTATCCCTCTCGCACTTCCAGTACGGTAATGCCTAACCATTGCGAGAAGCGGTCTTCTTGCATCATATGGTTTACCACCTTGTTGGCTAGTTGATCGGCAGCAGATGACATAAAAATAATTTTAGCGGTTATTCTCCCTTAAAGCGAGGCGATCTTTTTTCTAGAAACGCTTGCACTCCTTCTCTAAAGTCAGCCGTGCCTGCGGCTTTTTGTTGTAATTCATCTTCGAGTCTAAGTTGCTCCTCGAGGCTGTTTTCAAAACTGCCCTTAAGTTGTTCCTTGATAAGTCCGAGTGCTGTGGTTGGCATGGTAGCCAATTGGTGGCCTAAGCTGGTTGCTTGTTGTAATAATTCAGTATCAGGAACGACCTTCCAAATCATTCCCATGGCTGCAGCTTCTGTTGCCGTAATTTTTTCTCCGGTCATCATTAGGGCGGTAGCTCGTTGCCAGCCGATCAGGCGTGGCAGAAAATAAGAGCCCCCCGTATCGGGTACCAAACCGATCTTAGAGAAGGCTTGTATAAAGCTAGCTGATTCGCCTGCTATAGTTATATCGGCGCACAGCGCCAGATTCGCTCCGGCACCCGCTGCCACACCATTGACAGCTGCGATCACCGGCTTTTGCAGCTGGCGAATGCGCATAACGATCGGGTTATAATGCTCTTTTAATATACGCGCCATACCGGGTCCTTCGGGATCGACAACTTCACCCAGATCTTGGCCGGCACAAAATGCTTTTCCGCTGCCCGTAATAATCACGGCACGCACGGAACTATTTTCGCAAGCGTCTAATTCTTGTTGTAGGCGCAGGGCCATCTCGCGATTAAAGGCATTGAATTTATCGGGGCGGTGGAGTGTGAGCAGGGCCACCTGGTCTTTGATGTCAACGACAATAGAGGACATGCGCTTGTGTTTAGATTAAAGTTAGTTATTGCCGATGGCTAATGGCATTTAAAATAATCGAAAGGCTCTGCGCAGTTATTGCATTGCAACAGCGATTTACAGGCTGTACTACCAAATTCGCTCAGCAAACGGGTGTTGCTACTGCCACATTGCGGGCATTCGATTCCGTCTACAGGGATTGCAAATCGTTTATCCGGCGGAGCGATTCCGTAGGCCTTAAGTTTTTCTTTTCCTTCTTGGCTCATCCAGTCGGTAGTCCAGGCAGGTGCAATAGCCGAAATAATTTCTATCGTTTTATATCCCTTCTTCAATAGTTCCATCCTAATGAGTGCGGCAATAGTATCCATGGCCGGACACCCAGTGTAGGTAGCCGTTATGGTTACTCGAATATGTCCCTCGGTTTGTAGCGAGTGTAGCAATTCGATGTTTCGTACGATCCCCAAATCTAAAATAGAAAGCACCGGTATTTCAGGGTCATGAATGGTAGCCAATAGCGCATAACATTCCTGTATTTCGTTGGGGTCTGTTACTAGGGCTTTCATGAAGCGTATTTATTGCTTACTAGGGTGCGTTACAGAAAAATTTACCACTCACATCCCGGATAAGAGCGTTGCACGTACTGCAACTCAGCCAATAAATAGCCGAGTGCCTCGGTATGTTGTCCGTTCTTTCCGCCCGTCTGCATAAATGTTGTAGTCAGTGAAGCAGGGGGGAGCGTGGCCTCTGCAAAAAGAGCACTGATGGCATCCATCCAATTTATTTTAATGGCGTCTGTGTCGATTTGGAGAGCCTTTTCGTAGGGCGCCGGCTCAAAGAGTTCGCCTACGTACGGCCAAAGGTTCTCGACAGCTGCCAACATCCTTTCATGACTTTCTTGCGTACCGTCTCCCAGTCGGCAGACCCATTCGCTACTCCAGCGGCAATGATAGCGCACCTCTTTAAGTGATTTTTCGGCAATAGCTGAGAGTGTGGTATCAGCTCCGTGTAGTAATTGAGTAAAGAGTTCGCGTTGGTAGAAACTAAAAAAGGTTTGACGTAAGATAGTTTGCGCCCAATCTCCATTCGGTCTTTCGCAAAGTAGTGCGTTTTTAAATTCTCTTTCATTTCTCCAGTAGGCCAGTTGATCTTCGGTGCATCCATTACCAATCAATTTTGCCGCATATTGGTAAAAACTGCGGGACTGTCCGATCAGGTCTAGTGTAACGTTAGTGATCGCAATGTCTTGTTCCAATACAGGTCCGTGACCACACCAGTCTCCGTTTCGTTGTCCTAAGACAAGGGTACTATCTGCCAGATAAAGTGTAAAGTCAATAAGCGAAGCGTTCGTCATAACAGTTACATGTGTTTGATCTCATCGGGCAGATCATAAAAAGTTGGATGACGATAGATCTTGTCTTGTGCGGGTTCGTAAAGTTCGGCGGAGGCCTCGGGAGCCGATGTTTTGATATGATGACTTTCTACGACCCAAATACTAATGCCCTCGCTGCGGCGGGTGTAGACATCTCTCGCATTTTCGATGGCCATGGTAGCATCGGCGGCATGTAAACTGCCCACATGTTTATGCTCCAGTCCTTGCTTACTTCTAATAAAGACTTCCCATAGCGGCCAGTCAGAGGCCGGTTGTGTTGGGCCTGCTTTAGCCGCCCCACTGGCATCTTCGGGAATATCCCCATAATAGAATTTTCTGATCAGTTGCATGGTAAATAATTATCAGGCTGCTTGTTGTTTTTGTTTTTGCTTGGCAGCGTAGGCCGAGGCGGCTTCGCGCACCCAGCGTCCTTCTTCCCAGGCTTTCTTTCGAGCTGCCAATCTTTCTTTGTTGCAGGGTCCGTTTCCTTTGACGACTTGCCAAAATTCGTCCCAGTTGATCTCTCCAAAATCGTAGTGCTTTTTGCTTTCATTCCAACGGAGTTTCTCGTCGGGCAATGTCATGTTGAGTAGCTTGACCTGCTCGGCGATCATATCTACAAATTGCTGGCGAAGTTCATCGTTGCTCTTGCGCTTGATCTTCCACTTCATACTCATATCGCTGTTGGTGCTCTCTCCGTCACGGGGGCCAAACATCATCAGGGCCGGCCACCACCAACGGTTGATCGCATCCTGACACATGGCTTTTTGTGCGTCGCTTCCTTTGGACAGCACGAGTAATACTTCGAAGCCTTGTCGCTGGTGAAAGCTCTCTTCTTTGCAGATACGCACCATGGCCCTGGCATAAGGTCCATACGAAGTACGTGTCAGCATTACCTGGTTCATAATTGCAGCACCGTCTACCAACCAGCCAATAGCCCCCATATCGGCCCAGGTGAGGGTAGGATAATTAAAGATCGAGGAGTATTTGGCCCGACCACTGTGCAGGTCCTCAATCATTTGTTCGCGTGATTGGCCAAGCGTCTCAGCTGCGGCATATAGATATAGTCCGTGTCCGGCCTCATCTTGCACCTTGGCTAGTAAAATGGCTTTACGTTTGAGCGAAGGGGCTCTCGATATCCAGTTGCCCTCGGGGAGCATGCCTACGATCTCGCTATGGGCGTGCTGGCTAATTTGCCGCAAATTTGTTTTGCGGTAGGCATCAGGCATCCAGTCACGAGGTTCGATCTTGATCTCCTGGTCGATCTTATCCTGAAAAATCTTTTCGAGGTTGTGGTGTTCCATAGTATTACGATAAAGTGCAAATTTATTAAAAACTAACAACTGTTAGGGGTAAAGGTTGACCTGCTAAAACGACCCCTTATTTATGATCGAAGTCTACGATTAGTTTCTCAGTCTTGGGATAGCTTTGGCAGGTCAGAATGTATCCTTGCTCAACCTCCTCTTCTTCAAGCCCCCAGTGCACGTCCATCATCACTTCGCCACTCACCAATTTGGCTTTGCAGGTACAGCACATACCGCCTTTGCAGGCAAAAGGAAGATCGGCCCCCTGGGCAAGTGCCGCATCCAATATCGTCACCTCTTCCTCAAGGGGAATTGCAATGTTCACTTCTCTGCCATCTAGTTTGATCGTAACCTGACTGCTTCTCTTTTTTTGTGTGCCATCAGAGTGACTCTTCTTGGATCGGGCTGTTATTTTCGAGCTGGTAAAGAGCTCGAGATGGATCTTTTTAACAGGCATTCCCGATTTTTCTAAATAGGCCTTGGTATTCAAGGTCATTTCTTCGGGTCCGCAGATAAAACATTCATCCATGTTCTTACACCCGATCAATTTATCGAGGAGAATCAGCTTATCTGTGTCAATGCGCCCTAATTGGATCGGGCTGTCAGTTTTTTCGCGGCTTAGGACATGCAGGATGTTGATTCGTTGCATGTATGTGTTTTTGAGCTGTTCTAGTTCCTCAAAAAAGATAATACTGGAACGACTTCGGTTGCCATAGACCAAGGTAACTGTACTGGACGGTTCGCTGTATAAGATCGATTTAACCAAAGAAAGAATGGGAGTGATACCGCTGCCGGCTGCAATCATTAGGTATCGCTTGGTTTGCGAAGCACTCAACGCGGTATTAAACTTGCCAGTAGGAGGCATCACCTCAAGTATATCGCCGGCCTTGAGTTGATCGTTGGCATAGTTCGAGAAAACGCCTCCTTCTACTTTTTTTATCGCCACACGAAGCTCGTTGTCTTGCGGCGCGCTGCAGATCGAATAGCTGCGCCTGATCTCTTCACCATTTATCGTAGCTTTTAGCGTAAGATTTTGTCCGGGTAAAAATTGATAGGTCGCTCGCAGGGCCTCGGGTACGTCGAGTAGCAACGAAACACAGTCGGTCGTTTCTTGCCGAACCTCTTTGATGGTAAGGGGATGAAAATGAAGCGACATTTTCTAGTGGTTTTTTCGAAGCCCGCCCACCAATATGGTTAGCATATTGTCCTCGAGTTCGCGGGCACTGATTCTTTTTTTACTGCGGTGCCAGCTCTCGATTCCACTTATGGCATGTAACATTATAAGTACGGCCGTGGCACTATCAATCGGGAGAATTTCTTTTTTCTGTATGCCCGTATCAATCAGGTGTGCAATACGTTTACGATACGTGCGGCGCTGTGTCTGAAAATTAGAGAGGTAAGGCTCTTGTAAATGTTTCCACTCGCGGTCACTAACATAGACCTGCTCATAATTGTCGATCATTTGCCTGATATGGAACCGCAGTACCGCCTCGAGGGCCGCCAAGGCGGACTGACGGGTGGCCTCGATCTGGTCCATATGCGTATTAAAGTGGTTGGCCATGTCGAAACAAATAGCCTCAAGTATCTCATTCTTAGAGCTGATATGATTATAGAGACTGGCAGCTTCTATTCCCACGACCTCGGCCAGATCGCGCATGGAGGTAGCAGCAAATCCGCGTTGGCGGAACATGGCGGCTGCTTTTTGTAGGATTAGCCCTTTCTTAGAAGCCTTTTTTCTAATTGCCTTTGCCATATCAGATAAATGGGTTGGAAAGGTACATAAATAATGCCTTTTTTAGATTGGAGAATTAGTATAGGTTTGCACCCTATGTCATTGATTACCGTAGGAACCATGGCCTTTGATGCCATCGAAACCCCGTTTGGAAAAACAGACCGCATTGTAGGAGGCTCCGCTACCTATGTCGCCTATGCCGCCAGCAATTTTGTAACCCCCGTTCAGCAGATCTCGATTGTCGGATACGATTTTCCGCAAGAGGAAATGGAAGAGCTTCGCCGCCGTGGCGTACAAACCGATGGGGTAGAGGTCGTCGCAGACAAAAAATCCTTTTTCTGGAGCGGACGCTACCACGCCGATATGAACAGCCGTGATACGTTGGTAACAGACCTGAATGTGCTGGCCGATTTCGATCCCAAGGTGCCAGCCGGCTATCAGGGTGCTGAATTTTTGATGTTGGGTAATCTCCAACCCCGCATGCAGCTCAATGTGATTCAAGAGTTAACGCAACGCCCCCGTCTGATCGTGATGGATACCATGAACTTTTGGATGGAGACGGCCATGAACGAACTCAAGATCGTACTGCGATATGTAGATATGCTAATGGTCAACGATGCCGAGGCACGTCAGTTATCGGGCGAATATTCGCTGGTTAAAGCCGCCCGCGCTATCCTGGCCATGGGTCCCCGCTATCTGATTATTAAAAAAGGGGAACATGGTGCCTTGCTCTTTCAGCAAGACGAAGTGTTCTATGCACCGGCCCTTCCATTAGAAGATGTATTTGATCCAACCGGTGCCGGTGATACCTTTGCTGGTGGTTTTATCGGACATATTGCCAAGACTGGCGATGTTTCTTTCGAGAATATGAAAAGAGGGATCATTGTAGGCTCTGCCATGGCCAGCTTCTGTGTAGAAAAATTCGGACCCACTCGTCTTAAAGAAGTTGGTAAAAAAGAAATTCACGACCGCATCCGTCAGTTCAAGGAGTTGGTGAGTTTTGATATTGAGCTATCGTAGATCGTTTATTTTCTAGCAAACGAATACCCGAATTTAAAGCCGAACCACACGGGCCAAAATCCGTTTTGATTAAAGTGAGGTGTAAGCGCTGCCCCCCAGGTAATACCTCC
>CANGYW010000084.1 GCA_947458335.1 Chitinophagaceae bacterium
CAAATTGGAACGATGCTCACGTTACAGCAACTAAGGCAAGATCCCGCACAAGTAAAGGCCAGACTGGCCAAAAAACATTTTGCCCGCATCGAGCTGGTCGATACCATAATTACACTCGATGACCAGCGCAAGAAATTGCAGTTGGATGGTGATAATCTCCAAGCCAAGATCAATACGCTTTCTAAAGAGATTGGGATGTTGATGGCAAAGGGGCAACGCGAAGAGGCCGAGGCTCGTAAACAAGAAGTGGCCTCACTTAAAGCCTCGCTGCAGCCACTGGCCGAACAGCTGAGCGCTGCCGAAACGCAATTGCATAATGAGTTGGTGTTACTGCCTAATCTGCCGAGCGAAAAAGTTCCTGAGGGCCGCACGCCATCCGATAATAAAGTGGTGCGAGAAGCAGGAAAAATTCCGGTGTTGGCTCAGGGCGCTCAAGCCCATTGGGACTTGATTCGCACCTACGACCTGGTCGACTTTGAAGCCGGTGCCAAAATAACCGGAAGTGGATTTCCTCTTTACAAAGGAAAGGGTGCCAAATTACAGCGCGCTTTGATTCAGTATTTTTTAGATGAGAATACAGCGGCCGGTTATACAGAGTATCTACCTCCCTTGATGGTCAATGAAGCCTCGGCGTATGGAACCGGACAGCTGCCCGATAAAGAGGGACAGATGTATCATATGCCCCTAGATAATTTATATCTGATTCCTACTTCCGAAGTGCCCGTTACGAATATTTATCGCGATCAGCTGTTGTCGCTTGCCGATCTGCCGGTAAAGATGACCGCTTTTTCTCCTTGCTTTAGAAGAGAGGCCGGCAGTTTTGGGGCCGATGTACGAGGACTCAACCGCGTGCATCAGTTCGACAAGGTAGAGATCGTATCTATCGTACCTCCCGAAAAGAGTTATGAAGTATTGGACGAGATGGTGATTCATGTAGAGAAGTTGCTACAATCGCTAGAATTGCCCTATCGCATTTTGCGTCTTTGCGGAGGTGATATGAGTTTTGCCTCGGCCCTTACTTACGATTTTGAAGTATATAGTGCAGCCCAGCAAAAATGGCTAGAGGTAAGCTCGGTCAGCAATTTTGAATCGTTTCAGGCCAATCGGCTTAAGCTTCGCTACAAAGACGAAAAAGGAAAATCACAATTACTTCACACCCTCAATGGAAGTTCGCTGGCCTTACCCCGTATTGTAGCGGCCTTACTCGAGAATAATCAAACGGCGGAGCGAATTGAATTGCCTGAGGTTCTTCATGCCTACATGGGGACCCATTGCATTACGCGCCCATAGTGGCATGCGATTGTTGCCAGTCTTTTATTTTTTTGTTCATAACGCCGAACCAAAGTGGTGGTAGCAGCGCCAGTAACATCATGCCCGGATAGCCCGTAGGCATTTGAGGCGCTTCCTCGTGATGACGCAATACCTGGTACTTGCGACTGGCTAAATAGTGATGATCGGAGTGACGACTTAATTCAAACAACATTAGTCGGCCTACCACATGGTCGCTGTTCCAGCTATGATGAGGCATGGCTCTTTCGTATTGTCCGGAGGTTCCCAGTTTTCGTTGCAAGCCATAATGCTCTATATAGTTGACGGTTTCTAGCATCAAAATGCCCATCAAAGCCGCTCCCGCAAAAGCCAGCAGAACGGCTGTACCAAAGTACCAACCGATGAAGACGGCAAAGGCTATTTGTAAAAATTGAAACTGAATCATTTCATTATGCAGGGAGAAAGCTGTTCCTTTCTTTTTGCGACAGTCTTCGTTGGCAATATGCCAAGCACTTACATAACTCATAATGATGGTTCGAAAATAGAAGGTGTACACCGGCTCTCCGTAACGGGCACTACTAGGATCATCGGGGGTGGCCACGCGTTTGTGATGTCCTTTATTATGCTCCGTAAAAAAGTGCATATAAAGCGAGGTTAGCAATAAGGCCTTGGCCAGGGTTTGCTCTAAGCGGTTTACTCGATGTCCGAGCTCGTGCGCTACATTGATACCAAAAATGCCGCAGAGGAGCCCCATCGAAAAGATGCGGCCCAGCCGGTCCGACAGCGAGAGCGAGTCGGTAGCCATCCCCTCTAAAAAAATATAGAGCAAAAAATATTGGATGATAACAGTTGCGTACAACAGCCAATCATAGCGACGATCTTGGCGGGCCAGTTCTTCTTCGGCGGCACTCATATTTTGGGCATCGGGCTTTATAAAAAGCTCCGAGAGGGGCACCAGTACCCAAGCCCAGCACATAGGCATCCACACGATCCATCCTTGTCCGGTAAAGGCCAAATAAGCCCCGACAAAAAAGATGAATGGCGATAAGTATTTAAAGACCTTCATAATTTATTGGACAATCTAAATAGAACAATAAATCTACGAAGAAGATTTGGCGGTGGCAATACGGTAAAGCACAAAGCCCATCAGTGCAAAGCATCCTACACCGAGCCACTTGTATCCCTCGTCTCCTAACAGTTCTACGATACCGTGCTCTGCATTGACCATGCCTAACTGTGTATTGACGCTATCGATCGAAGAAAGGATAGCTACCAATACACCAGCCAGCGCACCTCCGGCTACTAATCCGGTGGCAAACAGATTTCCTTTGCCTAGATCTTCTTCTTCGGCTGTGAGTACGATATTCTTTTTCTTTTGTCTCCACTCTACCAGTCCTCTAATGGCTCCTCCAATAAAGATGGGCAGCGTAGTGGAGAGCGGCAGGTAAATCCCAATGGCAAAGCTGAGTGCCTTGATACCACAGAGTTCCATCACCACCGCAATAAATACACCAACCAATACGAACTGCCAATCGAGGTTGAACGATAGAATTCCTTTGACCAGCGTAGCCATGAGCGTTCCTTGCGGAGCTGGATATTTATCGGTTCCGATTGCATGTTGAATCCCTTGCGCGGCCATCTCTGCCGTGGGTTGATCGAGTACTTTGATAGTGGCACCAATGGCGATCGAAGACACAATGGCTCCGACAAAAAGAGCAAGCTGTTGATAGCGGGGCGTGGCGCCAACAATATATCCGGTCTTGAGGTCTTGTGAAGTAGCCCCGGCATTGGCTGCTGCAATGCAGATCATACCTCCAACAACGAGCGCCATGGGCTCGTACACATAGCCAGTCCACTTGACGGCTATAAAGATCAGACAGGTTCCCATGAGTGTGGCAATGGTCATTCCTGAGATAGGATTATTCGAAGAACCAATTAGCCCTACAATGCGAGAAGATACTGTTACAAAGAAGGCGCCAAAGATGATCACCAATATGCCGAGCAACAGTTTACTACCGATATTACTTCCAGGAATCAGGGTGCTGGGTAGCAGTGCGATTACTGCGATTAAAAGTAAACTGCCTATGCCCACTACTTTTAACGAGAGATCTTGTTCGGTTCGGAGTACTGTGGTGGCTTCGCTACGGGCGCCCGATTTTTGCAGCGACCCGATACTTCCTTTAAAAGATGAAACAATAGTAGGAATCGTTTTGATCAGCGTAATAAATCCACCTGCTGCAACTGCGCCGGCCCCTATCTGTCTAATGTACGCTCTGTAAATGGCAGTGGACCAATCGGCAAATCCTTGCGTGGCCGGATCCCATCCACCAGGACCACCGGCGGTATCTACATTACTGAGATAGCCCAATTTTACCAATTGTGCGGCAATCACCACACCATGGTCGCTCAGTAAACTAGCCAACAGGGGTGTAAATACAAACCAGCTGAGCACTCCTCCTGCCACCAATACACCTGCAATCTTGGGACCAATTATATAGCCTACTCCTAAATATTCGGGGGTAATCTCTCCACTTACTTTCGCAGAGGGAAAGAACTTCTGCGTTTGTTTGGTCATGAACGAGGGTGTCTCTGCAATTACGTGCGCGATCTTTTGCAAAAGGGCATAGCCAAACGAAAAACCCAGTCCTAAAAAAGCAGTCTTGGCAAAATCGCCTCCTTTCTCTCCGGCCTTAAGTACCGAGGCACAGGCTGTTCCTTCGGGATATGGAAGGGTCTTATGTTCTTGCACAATCAGCGAACGTCGTAAGGGAATCATCATTAAGGTACCCAATACGCCGCCGAAGATGGCGAGGATCAAAATAGTAAAGTAGTTGAAGAAATTAGCGCTGCCTGCCTCGCTTAAGAATAAAAAACCCGGCAAGGTAAAGACCACGCCGGCAGCGATACTCTCTCCGGCCGATCCGGTAGTTTGAATGATATTGTTTTCTAGAATAGTGGTACGCAACAATTTTCTACCCAGTGTTATGGCTAGTACCGCAATGGGAATCGAAGCCGATACGGTTAGTCCGGCCTTAAGGGCCAGGTATACAGTAGAGGCGCCGAAGATGATACCAAAAGCGGCTCCGGTCAAAATGGATTTGAGGGTAAACTCGGCCATCTTAGTTTCGGGAGAAACAAAGGGCTTAAATTGTTGATCGCTCATAAAAAGTGGTTGAGGTTAATCGTTCATCATTTTTTGCAGCAGTCTGGTCAGTACTAACAGCAGGGCTGCGGCAATACCCGACATTACTACGAAAAGTATAAAGAAATCGTACATGTTATTCATCTGGTAACCCAAAAACTGGGTAGTTTTTCCGTCGGGGTATAGAGCGCTGAGTACGCCGGCCAACTTGTTAGCGGCTGCATTGGCCAAAAACCAGACTGCCATCAGCAACGAAGCAAATTTTATTGGGGCCAGTTTATTGACGAGAGAAAGTCCGATAGGCGACAGACAAAGTTCGCCCCAGGTATGCAGCGCGTACATTCCCAGCAGCCAGATCATACTTACTTTGGTGCTGGCCTGCACATCTTTGACCCCAAAGGCGATCCACAAATAGCCCAGCGAGAGCAAAAGAAGGCCTAATGCCATTTTGGTAGGAGAGGAGGGCTCTCTTTTTCCCATCTTGATCCAAAGCCAGGCAAAGACCGGTGCAAAGAGCACTACATAGATGGAGTTAAGTGAGGCAAAAAAGCTGGCGGGCACGGTAAAAAAGCCAAGGTCGCGTTGGGTCTGCTCTTCTGCAAAAAAAGTAAGTGAAGCACCCGCCTGTTCAAAGGCACTCCAGAAAAAGACCACAAAGAAAGACACACAAAAAATAACGGCCACACGCTGTTTTTCTATTTTGGCAAGGGCTTTATCGGAGAAAATAATAAAACCGATCAGCACCGGAGCGGCGATCAGCACATAGGCCAGATAATCTACCACACTGGTGTCTATATATAATGCGGCGATCATGATAACAGAGATTAAGGCCAGCAGCGCAACCACGTTGAATGGGCGTGTCCAAGCGGCCGGAGCATGGGCTGGGGTAAGTCCCAGCACCTTTTTATCGGGGTCTAACACATGTTTTTTATGATAGAAAAGTTGAACGACCACGCTGATCAACATGGCGATACCTCCGGCCAAAAAGGCCCATTTAAAGTCTTCGGGATTACCGGTGTCGCCTACTAGTCCGCAGATGATAGGGCCTATGGCACCCCCTACGTTGATCCCCATATAAAATATGGTATAGGCCGAGTCGATTCTACGATCTCCCTTGGGGTAGAGCTGTCCGACCATGGCCGAGATATTGGGTTTAAAGAAGCCATTACCCGTAATCATCAATCCCAGTCCTGTAAAAAATAAAATGGTAGAAAGATCGGCATACGATTGATAGAGTGAAGCACAGAAAAACAGTACGAATTCGCCCAGCGCCATCAGAAGCCCCCCCACAATAATGGAGCGCTGGTTTCCCCAATAGCGATCGGCAATGTATCCGCCCAGTAAGGGGGTCAGGTAGACCAGTCCTGTATAGCTTCCATAGATGTTAGAAGCAAATACCTTATCGAACATCAGGGCTTTGGTCAAAAACAAGACCAATATGGCGCGCATGCCATAATAGTTGAACCGCTCCCACATTTCGGTGGCAAACAAGACGGCCAGTCCTTTGGGATGACTGGTTTGGGTCGAAGTCGTAGACATAAGGGTCAGTTGATTTAAGTGTTTGAAAATAAAGATTATTATCTTATCCTCAATTAGCCATAGGCTATTTACTTTCGCAACTAACTTTTCTACTGCTCCGTATGCGCATACTTTTATTGGGATCCGGTGGCCGTGAACATGCCCTGGCCTGGAAAATTTCTCAAAGTCCGCTTTGCACCCAACTTTTTATAGCGCCGGGTAATGCAGGTACGCTCTCTTTGGGCACTAATTGTGCCATTGCCGTTACCGATTTTGAAGCTATTGCTGCCCTTTGTCTGTCTGAACAAATTGAGATGGTGGTGGTGGGTCCCGAGGAGCCTCTGGTAAAAGGGATTCGCGAATTTTTGACCAGCTATAAGGGGCTTGAGTCACTCAAGATTATCGGCCCCGGAAAAGAGGGTGCCCAATTAGAGGGGAGCAAGGCTTTTGCTAAGTCCTTTATGGAGCGGCACGGTATTCCGACCGCCCGCTATAAAGAGTTTTCGGTTGGTAATTACGAAGAAGGGGTGGCCTATTTAAAGGAACATCCATTGCCCATTGTTTTAAAGGCAGATGGTTTGGCTGCCGGAAAAGGAGTGCTGATCTGCGAGAATACGCAAGAGGCCCTACAGGGTTTTGAAGCCATGATACAAGACGCTCGTTTTGGCGAGGCCGGAAAAAAAGTGGTGGTCGAGCAATTTTTACACGGAATCGAGATCTCGGTTTTTGTGCTTACCGACGGAACCCATTATGTACTACTCCCAGAGGCCAAAGATTATAAACGGATCGGGGAGGGCGACAAAGGACCCAACACCGGGGGTATGGGAGCGGTAAGTCCTGTTCCTTTTGTGGATGCTGCGCTGTGGGATAAGATCGAGCAGCGGGTGGTGGTTCCGACCATCAACGGTTTACAGCAAGATGGTATCCCTTATTGTGGTTTTATTTTTATAGGATTTATGATCGTGGCGGGCGATCCCTTTGTTATCGAGTATAATTGCCGGATGGGCGATCCCGAGACAGAGGTAGTGATTCCCCGATTGGCTACCGATTTGGTCGCTTTGCTCAATGCGGCCGCAACTGGTCAGCTGCAAAACAGGAGCGTACCCGTTGATTCTCGCACCGCTTGCACGGTGGTGGCGGTCAGTGGAGGTTATCCCGAAGGATATGCTAAAGGATATCCCATTTCTGGATTGGAACAGCCGCATGATTCGCTGGTCTTTCACATGGGAACAGCCCTACACGAGGGGCAGGTGGTAACCAGCGGCGGCCGGGTGCTGGCCGTAACCTCGTTTGCCAACTCGGTGGCCGAAGCGGCAGCTCTGTCACAGCAGGTGCAAGCAAAAATTCTCTATAAAGACAAATACTGTCGCACCGATATCGGGTACGAATTTTGCTAGTGAAAACGGCTTTGAGAAGTTAATATTTTCCTACACCTTTGCTTCTATACAAAAGTGATTTAGGAAATGGGAATTTTCAACTGGTTTACACAAGAGATCGCTATCGATTTGGGTACAGCCAATACACTCATCATTCATAATGATGAAGTAGTGGTCAATGAGCCCAGCATCGTTGCCCTCAACCGAAATAATCCAAAAGAAGTATTGGCGGTTGGTAAAAAGGCATTGATGATGCACGAGAAAACACACGAGAGTATTCGTACTGTGCGTCCGTTG
>CANGYW010000085.1 GCA_947458335.1 Chitinophagaceae bacterium
TAACGAGGGTGATTGTCAGAGGCCAGTTTGGTGGCAAAGCCACTACCCAAACTTCGGCCATAAATAATAAGATGGTCTTCGCTATAGGTTTCGAGTAAACGGTCATACACGAATTGCATATCACCCAACATCTCTTTTTCGCTTCGCTTGCCCGTGCTTTTACCAAACCCGCGATAGTCGACCAACACTACATCATAGTCGTAGCGATAAAAATCCTTTGCGTAGCGTGCCCACCCCTTGATACTTCTTGTGTTTCCATGAAAGTACAGGATAAGTCCTTTTGGCTGCTCTCTGTAGAAATGCAGACCATTGATGCGAACCCCTGGACCCACCTCAAAAAAGTACTCTTTGAAAGGTGCGTTATATTGAAACTGAAAATCTGCAGCTAGTTTTTCGGGTCGAAAGATAAATCGCTCTTGCAAAAAATAAGCCAATACCGACAAGCCGATCATAGCGCCGAGTATGTACCAGAGTAGAGGGGGCACGGATATTAATTTTCGATCCGACGCAGCGAGAGATTGGTAACGGGCGCCACAATAAGCGGAAACTTTTCGACCGTAACGTTCGAGAGGTCCAGGCCAAAGCCTTTTTCTTCGGAGAGGCTATGATCTTTTATCCAGAAATAGAACTTCATGATTACGCGCTCAATGAAAGGTAATTCGTTGTCTTGGCTAAGGTATTTTTCCATGACCATAAACTGAAAATCACCAACGGTGTGAGCGTTCGACAAGCTTTCGTAGCGGCTAAATATATTAACCTCTTTATTGGCAACCAGCTCCTCTACTACTTTTCTGAACATGAGGTTGACACGGGGCTCTACTCGAAAACCTAATCGAAAATCTATACGTATAATATCGTTGGGAATAATATGGTCTACCTTGTATTCGCAGGTGTAGGGATTATCGACGGTGTCGATATGCACGAACCAATAAATATCGGCCCGCTTGGGTTTCTTGTTCAAGATGGAGTAGACGATCTTGTGTTCGATCTCGCGTGGGTTATTGGCACTAGTGAGGTACACCAAGTGGGTTGCATACTTTGGAACGGAGCGGTCGCTGCTCAGCTCCTGGATTTTGGGAATATAATGGTCTAGTCTCACGAACTCCACATATCTGTTTTTGATCTTGCGGGCGCGGTACCACACATACATCACTATAAAGACCAGTAAGCCGATAATTAGGGTGATGTAACCACCATGGGTAAACTTGACCATCAGCGCTACCAGGTAGCTAACCTCTACGGTAAGATAACCTGCCAAAAACAGATAGATCCAAAACGATTTGATCCGGTGTAAGACAAGATAGTTGGCAAATAAAATGGTCGTGGCCAGCATGGTTACGATAATAGCTAGCCCGTAAGCCGCTTCCATGTTAGCCGATTTTCTAAAGTACAATACCACGCTCGCACAACCCAGAAACATCAGCAGGTTGATGGTGGGTACAAAAAGTTGTCCTTTTTCTTCTGAGGGATAGCGGATGCGAAGTTTGGGCCACAGGTTGAGACGCATGGCCTCACTAACAAGCGTAAAAGCGCCCGATACCATGGCCTGGCTGGCAATCACCGCTGCCGAGGTGGCGATCATAACACCGGGTATAATGAACCACTGTGGCATCAGATCATAGAAGGCGTTGATGCGAAGTTGAGTTCTGAGTGCAGCGGTGATGGGTTGTTGTAATTCTGGCAAGGTCAACCACTGGCCATCGACCAGATAAGGCTGGGCTAGTAGGGATGCTCCTTGTCCAAAATAATGGATCAGCAAACAGATCTTTACATAAGTCCAGGTAAGACGGATATTTTTTCGGCCGCAATGCCCCAGGTCGCTGTACAGGGCCTCTGCACCTGTGGTACATAAGAAGACAGCACCCAACAGCCAAAATCCGCCCGGGTACGTTCGTAAAAACTCTATGGCATAATGCGGACTAATGGCTCTAAAAATAGAGAGGTCGTCAAATACATGAATGCCCCCCAATATTAGCAGCATACTGAACCATACGAACATGACTGGTCCAAAGAATTGACCAATGGAGGCAGTACCGAATTGCTGCAAAAAAAAGAACAAGGCCAAAATAGACAATACGATAATTACGACCGTGTTGCTTCCTTCTCTTATACCAAGGGCAGGTAGTTCCTTGAGTCCTTCGATGGCAGAGGTAATGGAGATTGGCGGGGTGATAATACCATCTGCCAATAACGATGCTCCTCCAACCATGGCGGGCAATACCAGCCATTTTCTTCTTCTTCTAACCAATGCATACAACGCAAAGGTTCCTCCTTCTCCCCGGTTGTCGGCCCTTAGTACCATCAACACATACTTTAAGGTGGTCTGTAGGGTGAGGGTCCAGATGATGCACGACAGAGTTCCCAAGATCAACTCTTCGGTAATAATCCGATTATCGATGATAGCATTGTAAACGTAAAGGGGAGAGGTGCCAATATCGCCATAAATGATACCAAGGGCAATTAACAGCCCGGCACTCGTAACCTTGGAGGTCGAAGATTTCACCAAACAAAGGTATAGGCAAAAATGTTAAATTTTCTTTCGGGGTGCGAACCAGCTGACCCAAACAACCGTTTTTACGTTTATTGGATACCTTTACATCTATGTTGCGGCTACTTTCATTGGTTTTGTCTATACTCTTGCTGGTACAGGTTCCCTCAAGCCTGAACGCACAGCGGATCGTCTATTCCGATCCGGAGACCGCCGATACTCGCCGGCTCAATTATGAGATTATCGGAAAGGTGGGCGGAAGATTCCTGATTTTTAAGAACAACCGGTTGCGCAGCTGGATCTCGGTGCTCGACGAGGAGATGCAGCCGCTTGGTCGCGAAGAGATCGGCTATATGCCCTCCAACGAAAAGACGCTCAATGTTGATTTTTTCCCTTACGCCGATTATGCCTGGATGATCTACCAGTACCAACGGCGAAATATTATCTATTGTATGGCTGCCCAGCTCGACGGCAACGGCAAGCGAATGGGCGAGTTGATCGAACTCGATACCACGCATCTCAATTTTGCTTCAGACAATAAACTCTATGCGGTGGTCAGTAGCGAAGACAGAAAGCGGATCGCCGTATTCAAGATTAACAGTAGCGATCGAGATGAGTATCGTATGACCAAATTGCTCTTTAACGAAAAGCTGGTGCCGATGGGCCGCGCAGAGGTGCTGATTCCGATGTCGGATCGCGGCGATCAGTTGGGCGATTTTGCCCTCGATAACCAGGGCGACCTACTCTTTAGCCGGTTTTTACGGAGTAATAACGATAACGTTACAAAAGCCTCCATCTTGGTATTGCCCTCTTCGCAGTCTCGTTTACTAGAAACGCCGTTACCGGTGGGAGAGAACGGACCCTATCTCGACGAGATTAAGATCAAGATCGATAATCTTAACCAGCGTTATATACTCACATCGCTCTACAGCAACGAGAGAAGGTCGGGTATCGATGGTTGTTTTTTTTATGTATGGGATAAAAGGACAAGGCAGCCCTTAGTAAGCCGGCTACAGGAGTTCTCTGATGAGCTTCGCCAAGAGGCCAAAGGCAATGCAACCACCCGCACGGCCTTTAATGATTTTTTTATTCGGCAGATAATTGTAAAAAGGGATGGTGGGTTTATAATTGGAAGTGAGGCCTATTACACCACCTCTCGGGCCAATAATTGGAACCGGTACGACTATATCTATGGTTCTCCCTTTATGGGCTTCAATAATTTTTATTACAGCTCTCCCTACTTTAATCGTTACTGGTGGGGTGCGCCCGGTGGTCGTACCAACACGGCTGTGCGCTATCATGCCGACAATATAATGGTACAGTCGTACGATCCGGATGGTCAATTGCAATGGAGCAGGGTGGTTGCCAAGACCCAGTTCGACGATGAGGTCGACGACCTGCTCTCCTTCAATTTGATGGTGTTAGGCGGTGAATTGCATTTGCTCTATAACCAGCAAGACCGCCGCGATAAGCTACTCAATGATTTTACTTTACAACCGGCCGGAGAGATGACCCGTAACACCGATCTAAAGAATCTCGAGAAGGGGCATCAGTTCATGCCCATGCGTGGAAAACAAGTAAGTGCCCGTCAATTGATTATTCCAACCGTTTATCGTAGTTATATTTGCTTTGCCAAGCTAGAGTATAACTAAACTGATCGTCTGTTTTGATCGCCATTTTTTTAAAGAGGAGTCCGCTCAATATAGTATTGTTATTGCTTTTTGCGGTAGTGGTCAAAATTCCCTTACTCACTACTCCACAGCTGCCCATACAAAGTTCGTTGGATGGACAGCTTTACCTACAGTTGCTGGCTTGGTTGCAACGTACCGGTGTAGGCACTCCGATGTTTTATTCTTTGCTCGCTTTTTTGTTGCTATTCGGTCAAGCACTCTTGCTGAACTACTTCTTTAGTCAGCAAAAAATGCTCAACCAGAGTACCGATCTGCCCGGTATGGCCTACTTGCTTCTCACGTCTTTATTTCCGCAGTGGAGTTATTTTAGTGCACCACTATTGATGAATGGAGTAGTGCTCTACTTGTTGTTTTTGTTATTTAGGCTATATAACCATGGCGAAGTACGCTCAGCACTCTTTAATATGGGATTGTTGATTGGGGCCTCCCATTTTTTGTATACCCCTTCTTTTTTGTTGGTGCTCTGGGTGCTTCCGGCTATTGCCATTATGCGTCCTTTTGCCATTCAGGAATGGATGCTGACCTTGCTGGGTTTATTTACTCCCTTTTATTTTTATGGAGTCTGGCTTTTTTTGACCGATGGCTGGCCCCTGCAGTCCTTTTTGTTGGTCGCTGACTGGAAGCTGCCAACCCTTACGAGGATCGCTTTTTGGAAGGCCGGGGCATTGCTGTTATTGGTATTACCCTTGTTGGCAGGGCTCTATTATGTGCAAGATAATACCCGAAAAATGCTCATTCAGGTTAGAAGGGGTTGGTCTGTTTTTTTCTTATTGCTTTTGATAACGGTAGCCGCGGCCTTATTTTTAGATGAGACCCCTTCTGGGTGGATATTAATATTATTGCCGCTGGTCTTTTATCATGCTTGTTTTTACTTGTTATCTACGTTTCGGGTAGTCCCCTTGTTGATTTTTTGGTTGACCTTTTTTTATGTGCTGGCTGGTCAGTTTTCGGGTTCCGGCTGGAAAATCTAAGTGACCCGCTCCGTTTCATTAGTTATCTTTGTCTCTCTAATTACTGCGACCATGAAATTTGGTATTGTCGTTTTTCCCGGCTCCAACTGTGACCAAGACATGTATGACGCACTTCGTTACGATCTTAAGCAAGACGTTCGTATGCTGTGGCATAAAGATCGTGACCTAAGTAATTTTAGCGAGCAGGATTGTATCGTGTTGCCCGGGGGATTTTCCTATGGTGATTACTTGCGCTGTGGCGCTATAGCCCGCTTCAGCCCAATGATGCAATCGGTGATCGAGTTCGCTGGCAGGGGTGGAAAGGTATTTGGTGTTTGTAATGGCTTTCAGATCTTATGCGAATCGCAGTTATTGCCTGGCGCCTTGCTGCGAAATGCCCAACAACAATTCGTGTGCAGCAATACCTTTTTGTCTGACCAGGCCGGTCGCATATATAAAATTCCTATCGCGCATGGCGAGGGCCGCTATCACGGATCAGAGGCTTTACTCGATAGCCTCGAGGCCAACCAACAGGTTCTCTTTCGCTATTGCGAAGCTGACGGCCAAATTACCGAAAACGCTTGTCCTAATGGATCTAGCCGCAATATTGCCGGTATCTGTAATGCTACTCGTAATGTTTTTGGCATGATGCCGCACCCAGAGCGCGCTTGCTCTACTACGCTCGGCAATACCGATGGAAGAGCGATTATCACCGATCTCTTGATTAATAGTGTCTTGCAACCAGTCTAAGAGCTCAAACTAGTTTTATGATTAAGTCAGTTTTTTCTTTTCTTCTGTTGTTGGCTTTCACTGTTACGCATGCGCAACTGCAGCCTGTGGTTTGGAGCTATGGCGCTAAAAAGACCGCCGATCGCACCTACGAAGTAGAGATAAAGGCCACTATAAAAGAGGGCTGGCATCTCTTTTCACAAACTCAGCCTGCCGATGCCATTGCCATTCCAACGGCGTTTACCATCAATCCCAATCCTTTGTTGATTCGCAAAGGAACCCTTCGCGAAGTTGGTAAACTCGAAAAGTACAAAGACAAAACCTTGGGAGTAACTGCTTATCAGTATTCCGGTCAGGTTCGTTTCGTGCAGACTGTTGTGCTCAAAGCCAAGGCCAAGACCGTATTTGCAGGCTCCGTAGAGTTTCAAACCTGTGATGATGAGAAATGTCTGCCTCCTCAGAAAGTAAACTTTTCAATCCCCCTTCAATAGGGTATGTCTAACTTGTATCGCCTCTTTACACCTTTTGTTTTTTTGCTGCTGTCTCTAAATGGTAGCGCACAGCCAACGACCTTTGTGCCCGAGTGGAAGGTAGTAGCACAGCCACAAAAAGAGGGGCAGTATACATTACGTTTCACAACCCAGCTCTCCGATGGGTGGCAGCTCTATGCTCCCGATCAGGTATTACTAGATATTCCCGTAGCCCTATTACAGTTTGCCGATAGCAGTCTTGAGGTTAGTCCTAAAGTAAACTACAGTCCGGTTGCCGCTATGGTTTCTAGTGAGTTATTTGGCCAGCCTGTAGCTATACAGCAAGGTCAAGTTCTGTGGGAGTTCTCCTTGCGTATTAAGGGGCCTGTTCCATCGGCTATTTCGGGACAGCTTTTTTATACTTATGGCAAAGGCGACATCTTTTATCCGTCTAGTGTCTTTTCTTTTCAGGTACCCTTGCAAGGGGGGCAATCGACCGTATCAATCGAGAAGGAAAATCTGTTGCGCGCCTCACCACTGGCATCCTGCGGAGATGAATCGCCTGGTAATAAAAGTTTGTTACAAATTTTTTTACTCGGCGTTTTAGGTGGATTGATCGCATTGCTTACCCCTTGTGTCTTTCCTATGGTGCCGGTAACGGTAACCTTTTTTACCAAGCGATCAGTCAATCGACAAGCGGGTGTTATGCAAGCAGGCCTCTACGGACTTTTTATTTTTCTGATCTATGTACTAATTACAGTTCCCTTTCATTTGGCGGGCAATGCCATCAGCCCTGAGATCTTTAATAATATTTCGACAAATGTTTGGCTCAATCTGCTCTTCTTTGTGGTGTTTGTAGCGTTTGCGCTCTCCTTTTTCGGACTCTATGAGATAGGTTTACCTGCCTCGTTGGCCAATCGTACCGATGCGCGTTCCGGACTGGGCAATTTGGCAGGAATCTTCTTTATGGCTTCAACGCTGGCCATTGTCTCTTTTTCTTGTACTGGGCCCATACTTGGCACCTTACTGGTAGGGGTAGTTGAACAAGGAGCTTGGCCCCTTACCATAGGAGCCGCTGGTTTCGGATTGGCCCTAGGATTACCCTTTGCCCTGTTTGCCTTATTTCCCAATTGGTTACAATCACTGCCACGCAGCGGTAGTTGGATGACGGAATTTAAA
>CANGYW010000086.1 GCA_947458335.1 Chitinophagaceae bacterium
TACGAGAACATTTCTTGTGCAATCGACTCAATAGAGCGATTGGCGTAGCCGGCCTCTCTTTTTTTGATAAAGTAGGCATTCTCGGCAAAGCGACAGGCATCGATAAACAATGGGATGCCGTGTTTTTTACAAATAGCGCTCACTGCTTTGATGTTGGCCATGCTCACAGGTTGCCCCCCACCGGAGTTATTGGTAACGGTCATGATGACCATGGGGATATTGGCGATGCCCTTTTCGAGTAGGGTGGGTTCCAGCGCCTCTACATTCATGTTGCCTTTAAAGGGTGCAGGAACCAGCGGGTCTTTTCCTTCTGGGCAGATTAGATCGATACCTTCGGCGCCTGAGAATTCAATGTTGGCTCTGGTGGTATCAAAGAGGGTATTACTGATAAAATATTTTCCTTTTCCACCTACGGCAGAAAATAAGATCTTCTCAGAGGCTCTTCCTTGATGGGTCGGAATTATAAAGGGCATTCCGGTAATTCGTTTGACCATTCCTTCGAATCGATAGAAGCTTGGGCTGCCCGCGTAAGATTCATCTCCTTCCATTATACCGCCCCATTGACGACTGCTCATGGCAGATGTGCCGCTATCGGTGAGCAAATCGATCAGTACTTGACGCGAAGCAATGGTAAACACATTGTAATGTGCCTCGTGCAAAATCTTGAGTCGCTCCTCTTTACTATTAAAATAGATAGGTTCGACGGACTTGATGCGAAAGGGCTCGATTATAGTTTTGATAGGCATGGCAGCAACAATTAATAAATCGCGCCAAAGGTAACGACAATCGGTTATTTTATCCGTAGATCTCTTGGTGAATACTCTTGCGGTCGTATCCCATACCCTTGATGGTAGTGATAGCTTCGTCGATCATATTCTTCCATCCACAAAGGTAAAAGTGGGCAGGAGGATGCGATGCACAGATCTCTTGATAGACAGGGTGCACATATCCCTTGCGACCACTCCACGTTTCGCGCGACAGAGTGGGATGATAATGAAAACCCGGCAGTCGCGCCTCGAGTGCTTTTAGTTCGTCGTAGTAGAGCAGATCTGCCTGGGTACGGGCTCCAAAAATCAGATGCACTTTATTAAAAGCAAGATGATGATTGGCCAAATGATGTACCATGCTTCTAAAAGGAGCAATACCGGTGCCGGTACAAATGAGCAGCAATTCTTTGTCGAGCTCTTCTGGTAAAGTAAATACGCCCAGCGCTCCCCGTAGCGTTAGCTCAGTACCTACGTGACCTTCGTTGAAAAGATAGGTGGTGCCCAATCCGTTTTCTACTTTAACGATCACCAACTCGAATACGTTGCTGCCATCAGGCCAAGAGGCGATGGAGTAACTACGCCAGCGTTTGTTAGGTTTTTCGTGAATCGGTAAATCGAGTGTTACAAATTGCCCGGGTTTAAAATCAAAACGGTCCAGCTCCGGAATCTGTATCCAAAAACGACGCGTAGAGGGGCTACAGTCTTCTGTTTTGATGATGACACCTTTTTGCCACGGTAGCAGGGCCATAAACTTGTTTGTTCTAAAGATAATAAAATAATCGGGCTATCTTTGCGGATCGCAGACATGGTTGTTCAGGATTTGTTGACCGCGTACAGTAACACCCCCCGTCATTTTCAATTGACGGACAGGCTTTCTATGCCTGCTTCGCAAGTGACCATTCTCGAAGGTCTGCAGGGTTCTTCGGCTGCTTTTGTGATAGCGGCGGCGTTGCAAGACGACAAACTCTCTTTGTATAATCATTTGATTATCTGTAATGACGCCGAAGAGGCTGCCTATTTTCACAATACGCTCGAAAGCCTGACCCAGGCTCTCGATTGTTTTTATTTCCCTTCTTCGTTTAAAAACAACAAGAATTTTCAGCTGCTCAATCCCTCGCATGTCATGCTGCGCACCGAGGCCCTGACCCGATTGGCAGAGCGGGTCGATGCAACTGGGAGCTTGCGTAAAAAAATACTGGTCAGTTACCCCGAGTCTGTGGCCGAAAAAGTAGTAGTGCCCGAGTTGCTCTCTTCGCGAACAATCTCTATTAAGACCGGTGCTACGTTAGATGTTCCTGCCTTGCTGCTGCAGTTGAGTGAATATGGGTTTGACCGGGTTGATTTTGTGTATGAGCCCGGGCAGTTTGCTGTTCGGGGGGGCATCGTGGATATTTACTCCATCGGCAACGATAAGCCCTATCGTATTGAACTCTTTGGTCACGAGGTAGATTCTATTCGTATTGTAGATCCTGAGACGCAGCTGAGTGAGCGAAAACTCTCTCAGGTCAGCATCATTCCCCGTATCGATACACAAACCGAGGCGACCGAGCAGATTGCCTTACTCGATTTTTTACCCGTTAATACACTGGTCTGGATACAAGATTATCAGTTTTGTATGGACCGTATTGCAGATAATCAGGAGTCTTTTTTACACTATAGAAAGATGATCGAGGCGCAACCCACCTTATCTACTAGTATCGAAGAGGGCGAAGAAAAGTGGACACAACCGATAGTGGCAGAGAGAATCATTGGGGCCTCATCGTTCAGCGAAGCACTTGCCGGTCGACAATTGGTCTGTTGGGGAGATGGTAAAGCAAATGAGAATCTTCCGACTCTTGTTATTGAACACAATACCAAAGTGCAGCCTTCTTTTAATCGTCAATTCGAGCGCTTGATTGCTGACCTAAAAAATGGCGAGGCCAAGCAGTATCAATTGCATATTTTTTCGGATAGTGCCAAACAACTCGAGCGATTGCAATCCATTTTTGATGATCTGGTGGCGGGAGTGGTCTTTCATCCCCATACACAAGCCATTCACGAAGGATTCATCGATCATGATCTAAAATTAGTTTGTTATACCGATCATCAGATTTTTCAGCGATATCATAAATACAAGATCAAACAGGCTTATAGCAAGAACAAGGCACTGACTCTTCGCACGCTGCGCGAATTGCAGCCTGGCGATTTTGTGACTCATATCGATCATGGGGTCGGGGTCTTTAGCGGCTTGCAGAAAATAGAGGTCAACGGGCGCTGGCAAGAAGCCGTACGGCTGGTTTATAGAGACTCGGATATTCTGTATGTGAACATCAATAGTCTGCACAAGATTGCTAAGTTCTCGGGTAAAGAAGGTACCGTACCCAAGATTAATAAACTTGGCTCTGATGTATGGAATAAATTAAAAGAAAAGACTAAGACCAAGGTTAAAGAAATTGCCGTTGACCTGATTGGCTTATATGCCCGTCGTAAAGCCCAGCAAGGGTTTAGTCACTCTCCCGATAATTACTTGCAGCACGAATTGGAGGCCTCTTTTATCTATGAGGATACCCCCGATCAAAGCAAGGCTACCGCTGATGTAAAAAAAGATATGGAGTCTGCCTCGCCCATGGATCGTTTGGTATGTGGCGATGTAGGATTTGGAAAAACCGAAGTGGCGATCCGTGCCGCTTTCAAGACTTGTGTGGATGGCAAGCAAGCCGCCGTATTAGTGCCTACCACCATCTTGGCTTTTCAACATTACAAGACCTTCAAGGATCGTTTGAAGGACTTTCCCGTAACAGTCGATTATATCAACCGCTTTAAATCGGCCAAAGAAAAAAAGCAGACCCTCGCTTTATTAAAAGAAGGAAAGATAGATATCATTATTGGCACACACGGACTACTGGCCAAGGAGGTTAAATTTAAAGACCTGGGACTGCTGGTTATCGACGAAGAGCAGAAATTCGGAGTGGCTCACAAAGAAAAGATCAAAGAGCTACGTACGGTAGTGGATTGTCTCACCCTTACCGCCACGCCCATTCCGCGCACCTTACAATTTTCGTTGATGGGTGCACGCGATCTGAGCATCATCAATACTCCGCCCTCTAATCGGCAACCCATTCAAACCGAAGTGCTGGTCTATAACGAAGATGCCATACGCGAGGCTATTTATTTTGAGTCCGAACGGGGCGGCCAGGTTTTCTTTATTTACAACCGTGTGGCCGGGCTACCCGAAATGGCGGGTATTATTCAGGGACTCTGTCCCGATCTGCAAGTAGGTTATGCTCACGGACAAATGGAGGGCCATGTTTTGGAGCAGCGTATTTTAGATTTTATCGATCGCAAATACGATGTGCTAGTCTGTACCAATATTGTGGAGAGCGGTGTAGACATTCCCAATGTCAACACCATTATTGTCAATAATGCTCACCAGTTTGGACTCAGTGATCTGCACCAGTTGCGCGGACGGGTAGGTCGAAGCAACAAAAAAGCATTTTGTTATCTGCTGGCTCCACCCATGAGTACACTGCCTAATGATTCTCGAAGAAGATTGCAAACCCTAGAGCAGCACAGCGAGCTGGGCAGTGGTTTTCAGATTGCCATGCGCGATCTCGATATCCGCGGAGCCGGTAATTTACTGGGGGGCGAACAAAGTGGTTTTATGGCCGAGATTGGATTTGAGATGTATCAGAAGATTCTAGAAGAGGCCATTCGTGAACTCAAACGAAAGAACTTTAAAGAACTCTTTCAAGAAGAAATTGCTCGACAAGATGATTTTGTACAGGATTGTACGATCGACACCGACCTCGAAATCCTTATTCCCGATGAATATGTAGAAAGTATTACAGAGCGATTATCGCTCTACCAGCGGCTTGATAGTTGTGAGACCGATCAGGAGCTTGACCGTATGCGCACCGAGATGGTTGATCGTTTTGGAGCACTCCCCGGTCCGGTGGAAGAACTTTTTATTACCGTACAGTGCCGAAAATTAGCTGTACAGCTGGGATTTGAGAAAATGAGTCTAAAAGATGAGTTACTGCGTTGCTTTTTTATAAACCGCCCCGACTCTCCCTATTTTGAATCGGAGGTATTTAAAGGCATCATTGAGTATCTTCAAACGCAGACAAGGCGAGGCCAGCTCAAGCAAAATGGTCGGAACTTTTTGCTGGTCATTACTGAGGTTAAAGGCATGACCGGCGTACATCACTTCTTGTCTGATATAATGCAGTACCTGCAAAAAAAAGAGGCAACGCCGCAATAGCCTTGCCTCTTTTATGTTGAAAACGGAAGATTACCAACCTTGTTTGGCTACGCCGGCTTTGATAGCGGCCATAGCTTTTTCTTCTCCCATCAGTGTGGTGAGCTTGTTACCTTTTCCGTCGTTTCCCTGGGCCATGTAAGCGCCCTTTGCGGTCTTGGTGATAACGGCATCTTGCATTACGACGCCTTTTTCTTTAGTCTTTACATTGTACGCGGTGATTTGTACGTCTGCCATGTTAAAAGGTTTTCTTGGTTTAGGGGTTGAAGATACAAGTTCCGAGGCAGAGAAAAAAACGATATAAATCTGAGTGTTTTCTCGTGGTTTGGCATGGGCGGCGACTCATATTTACATAGAGCGTTCATTAAAACCTGTGCAGGAAGTAACATCCCTTTAATCATAATCTTATTTATATGAAAAAATTTATATCTGCGATCATATTATCTATTCTTCTTTTTGGCGCGCGAGCGCAAGATCAGCGAGCTGCTGACCTACATCATTGTTTGGCCAGCAATCCCGTTGCACAGGACTTGATCAAACCGTATCTGGAAAAATTTTTAGTGCGTGATGCACAAATTGAGACCGATGTGCAGAGCTTAATCAAGGCCGAACATATTCAAAACCAGGGTGGCGTGCTTTACTTTACCGATCTCGCCGCCGTAGTGCGCACGGCCGAGTCGTTGCAGCAGTTAGATCAACGTTATGATGAGTTTTTTGCAACAACGGCCAATGTACTGGCCAGCCGCTTCGCAGCCGAGGGGCTTTGCAACGAGTCCTTGCTTCCGGATGCTTATCGAGAAGCTGTGCTGGACTATCTCGAGCTGGAGGTATTTCGCCCACAGGATGATAGAGCGAGCGTCTTTTTTGCAAAGCTACTCGAATTCGAATCGGTGCGGCTAATGATGAATACGCTAGAAAAGGAATGGCTTACGACGGCTGGCGATGAGTTGGCGGGAGATTATCCCGGGTTTGATCAACCAGTCAATGAGGAATTCTACTGGCCCTTGCTCAACCGTGATTTTGATCTTCGACTCACTGATCCCGAACCGGCATTGCAGCAAATGGTCGCTGCGCAAAGAGAAAAACAAAAACTCAAGGAGATCTTGCAATTCATTTTCGATAACTGGGCAGACATAAAGGGTATTTTGGACTGGCTAAACAATAATCTATTTTACGATTGTAAGCCATCGGTTACCGCACGGATCCGTAAGGAAAAGGAAAATGTTCCCGGCACTCTTTCTCCCTCGGTGCGAAGGGAGTATCGCTACGCCGTTTCTCAAAATGGCGTCTTGATGGATGGCAAAAGTACCCTAACCCGTATTAAAGGGAGTCTAAAGTTGTTTAAGAAGCGCCCTATTGGGTGGGCTCGCGACAAAGTTTCGCTGGCCGGGGTTAACTACTGCACCTTGCAATGGAACGCTTGTGAGCAGATTCCTTGGCCTGCAAATGGAGCTCCTTTTTTTCAGGCGGCCAACCACCAGACTTTTAAATCGATAATCAATCAACAACATCCTTATGCGCTGGCAATACGAGATGTCAATTATGAGTTTTTAACGTTCAAATTATTTTTTAATCAGCAGCTACTAAAAACTATCTATTTGTTGGGGTCGGGTGATTGTGAGTAGTAGTAAAGTGCGAAGCATGTCTATCGGCAGTGTTTCGCACTTTTTTAAAATTTGGCCAAACAACTTTTTTGTGACACTTGGGTACAGCATAAAAGTTTTTTATCACTAAAACAGTTCTCTAATGAAAAAAGTCTTCCTTCTCTTTTCGATAAACCTGGTATTTCTACTGAGTAATCTTACGATACTAGCACAAGAAACCCGCCGTCAATTTGGGCTGGGATTGACCAGAAGCTTTTTACCTGTCAACAATATGTTGATCGGTCGGGTAGGGATTGAACATGTTCCGGAGGCGACCATATGGTTAGATTATAACAAATCGATTCGGTCTTCAAAAAAAGGGTTGCGTTGGGGCGTCTCTGCATCGATCAATTACGAAAAGTTTTTTTATACGATCGATCAACCCTTGCCTTATTTTACTCCATCGCGGGAGTGGTATATATTTTTAGCGGGAGGTGTTAAAAATGTTGAGGTATTCGGGTATCTAGGTAAGCAGTTCGAGGTGTACCGTTCCGAAAAATGGCGAGTTCGACTTTTTTCTCGGTTGGGTCCTGTGTTTCATATCAATCAATATCCAAACTATCTCGAGGCCAGCAATAACCTTCGAGATAACGGACTATCGTCTTTTCGCCTATACGAGATCGATTTTTCTAGACCCGCCTGGTATGTGCCTTATTTGCGAGGTGTAATTTCATTCGACCTGGTCAAACGATATAAGTCCGGTCTTGAGGTCGGTATTGCTCCGCAGATCTCTTTTGCAGCTTTTTCAAATGATGATGCGATATTTCTTACTGTACTAGATGACCCGGCCTACCGTAGCCTCGGAACATTTAAGATCAACAGAA
>CANGYW010000087.1 GCA_947458335.1 Chitinophagaceae bacterium
AAGGTGAGCGATACGATAATAAAAAGTTGATGCATGTCGAAGTGTACCCCAAAGAATTGATAAGCCAAAAAATACTGCGCCATAAAAACTACATAGCGAAGTATAGACAAAGACAATAACACACGAAGAATGGCTGCATCACAGCTGTCGAGTGCTGCTAACCAACCTCTAAATCGCAGGGACCATTTCGAAGAACTAGCCACTAGCTTTTGCTGCATCCACCGATTGAGAATGCTAATGTTAAAGTAGAGCAGTAACATCAGCAACACCATAAGTGACACTACCCCAACAACTATCCACCAGGTTTGAATCGACCATCCGCCTCGAGAGAATATCACTGGTCTGGCTAGCAGTAATCCGAGTAATCCCATCATAACGGTAACGATCAACTGACTAAAACTCGCCACAACGGTCACCGAAATAGCCTGTACTCGTTGTGTTGGTTCTAGGTACAATACACGCCCCAGATATTCTCCGATACGATTGGGTAAGCTGAGCGAAATGGACACCCCGGCTAGTACTGCCTTAAAGGCCCTGAATATAGAAACGGGCTGTACCGATGCCACGGCTATTTTCCATTTAATTGACTCGACCAGCCAGTTTAAGATCATCAGTAATAACAGAAGGGGAATATAAAAAAGCCCCTGCGTCTGTATCGATTCCGACAGTCGAGTGGACAACAGCGAAAAATCAACTTGTTGACGCAGCTGCAGCCAAATAATCCAGCAAAGCACTAGCATAAGCAGAGGGCCCGGCAGGTAACGAAGAAAGATTTTGCTGAATCGCGTTAGCTTCATTAATCTTGTAAAAATACAAGGCGAGTTGCAAAAGCGGGCTAAAATAATTCTGGGTATCGATCCGGGTACAGTGGTAATGGGATACGGACTTGTAAAGATCGAAGGGCAAAAAGTTAGCTTGCTCGACCTGGGAGTTCTAAAACCCGGTAAGATCAAAGACAATTACAAACGCCTACAGCTGATCTTTAATACGGTAAGTGGCCTTATTACGCAATTTGCCCCCACCGACTTTGCCATCGAGGCTCCTTTCTTTGGCAAGAATGTGCAAAGCATGCTTAAACTAGGTCGTGCGCAGGGAGTCGCCATTGCCGCCGCTATGCGCCACGGCTTGGAAGTAACCGAGTATTCTCCCAAAAAAGTAAAGCAGGCCGTTACCGGTAATGGAAATGCCGGTAAAGAGCAGGTGATGAAAATGCTACAGACTCTTTTGCAATTTAAAGACAGCCCTAAATACTATGATGCGACCGATGCAGTAGCGGTAGCACTTTGTCATTTTTACGAGCAAAGCAAACAACTGCTACTAAAGACCGCTACATCAAAGACCAAACTAAAAAGTAGTTTCGGCGCTTCTGGTACAACACGTCACGAAAAAGTAGCTGCTACAACCTCGAAACCAGCAAAAAAAAGTCGTACTAAAAATGACTGGGCCGACTTTATTCAAAAAAATCCACAGCGAATTCAAAAAAAATAAACTCAGAGATGCGCCAACAGGCGTTCTTGAACGGAGCGAAGCTGCTCATCGCCTGCTTTTTGTTTTCCGGGCTGCGCAAAGTTTAGATCATTAGAGGTATTGATTGGCAGCAGGTGCATGTGCGCGTGGGGCACTTCGAGTCCTATTACCGAAATACCGCAGCGCTTGCAGGGAAAGGCTTTTTCGATTGCATGGGCAATAGGCTTCGTAAAGACGAGCATGGCAGATAAATACTCGTCAGAGAGTTCAAATAGTTTATCGACCTCCACTTTAGGAACGACTAGTACGTGCCCTTCGCGCAAGGGGAATACGTCGAGAAAAGCCAAAAACAAATCGCTCTCCGCGATCTTGTAGCAAGGAATTTCTCCAGCAATAATTTTTGAGAAGAGGGTCATGGCAATTAGGTTAATCTTGGATATTTATCCTGCCGTAATGGCTTCGATGCGAAAGTTTAAAACACCGGCTGGTGCTTGCACCTCGGCAGTCTCCCCTACTTTCTTTCCTAAAATTCCTTTACCAATGGGAGAGGTTACCGAAATTTTTCCAGCCTTAAGGTCAGCCTCTTTTTCGCTCACGACTTTATATACCACTTGTTTATTGGTCTTGAGATTCGTAAGGGTTACTTGTGTAAGAATAGAAACCTTACTGGTATCGATCGAAGAGATATCGAGCACTCGCACATTAGCCATAACTCCTTCTAGAGCGGCAATGCGGGCCTCGAGAATTCCCTGTGCTTCTTTAGCTGCATCGTATTCGGCATTCTCTTTTAAATCTCCCTTTTCCCGGGCCTCTGCAATGGCCCGGCTGGCGGCCGGACGATCCACGGCCTTCATGCGCTGCAACTCGGCCTTCATCTGTTCTAAGGTCTCTTGCGTTACATACTGAACGGTACTCATATAGGACGGTTTAACTCACAAAAAAAGAGCAACGCCTCAGCGAAACCGAAGCGTTGCAGTATTTAAGTGCAAATATACAAAAAATCGCCTAGAGGGCCGGCCGCTGGCCTTGTGTGCCGCTGCGTATTTTGTTGAGTAAAACCTGACTCATCCGTTCAAAAGACGCATGACTATAACCGGCAATATGGGGGGTCAGCACCACACCAGGGTGCTGGATTAGCTGTTGTAATAATTGATTTTCATCGGGTTGATAGCTGGCCAGGTTTTCATTAGGCAATACGTCAAGGACCGCTCCCGACAATTGCCCTTTTTCAAGCGCCTGTACCAGGGCTTTGAGATCGACTACCTCTCCCCGCGATGTATTGATTAGCAGGGGGGCCCTTTGCAGCGAATCAAAAAAAGCAGCGTCGGCCATACCCTTTGTCGTGGCATCAAGTGGCACATGAAAACTAATCACCTGACAGCGTGCCATCACTTCGGCAAGCGAAGCCTCTTGAATATATGAATTGCCAAACCCCGATTTATTTATATCGCAGGCAAGCACGGTTACCCCAAAAGGGGCCAGCAGTCGGGCAAATTCGCTACCGGTATTTCCATAGCCGATAATGCCTACGCATTGGCCACTAAGTTCTACACCTCGGTTTTCGTTTCGCTTCCATAATCCTTGCTGTATCTCGCGATACGACCAGCTAATACGATGCAGTGCTGTTAATAACATACCCAATGCGTGCTCAGCGACCGACAAACGATTTCCCTCTGGGCTACTGTAACAACTAACTCCATTTTCTTGTGCATAGGCCGTATCAACTAATTCCATTCCACTGCCCAGGCGTCCGATCCATTTAAGTTGATGGGCTTTTTGCAACAAGGCTCGATCAACTGCAATACGGGTGGTAATGATTAACCCCACTGCATCTGCTATAATCAATTCTAATTCTTCTTGTGTGATGTTCGGCACATCTATTACCCTATAATTTAATGTACGCAGGCCCTCAGCCAGTAACGGATGTGACTGACCGGTTATAATCACGTTGTTAGTATGATGAGAGCTAGTCAAGAGAATACAAAATTAAGCATTGCCCCTGGCAAGCATGCGAAAACTAAGAGCGCCAAAATCGTCGACACTCAATTGCTCGGCACGTTTATCAAAAAGGGGATCCTGTAATACCGAAGCGTCAAAGAGAGGTTTAAGTGCATTTCGAAGTGTCTTTCTTCGCTGCCCGAAAGCCGTTTTTACCAACAGGGTAAAATCTGCTGCACTGCGCATAGCAGGCACCTCTTTTCGGGGGGTTAATCGAATAACCCCACTCATTACCTTGGGCGGTGGATCAAAGCATCCGGGAGATACATCAAAAAGATAATCGACCGTAAAAAATGCTTGTATCAAAACCGACAACACCCCGTAAGTCTTAGAGCCGGGAGCAGCAGCAGCCCGCTGTGCTACTTCTTTTTGAAACATACCAACCATGGTCTCTAGCGACGAACGCCAGTCTAGCATGGTAAATAAGATCTGGCTAGAAATATTATACGGAAAGTTGCCAACCACGGTAAACGGGCCGGTAAAGGGAATCTCCATTTTTAAGAAATCGAGATGTAAGAGCTTGCCTGTAAGTGCCGGAAATTCTTTTAACAAGTACTCGACCTTTTCTTTATCGAGTTCCACAGCCTTAAAGTCAATACCAGGCAACTTGAGTAAATAGCGAGTTAATGCCCCTCCCCCGGGACCTACTTCTAGCAATTGCGTAAAAGGAGTAAGGGTTAACGCCTCCATAATCTTACGCACGATATTTTCGTCTCGCAAAAAATGCTGGCCCAGCGATTTCTTTAGGGTATACATCTTTACAAATGTACTCCCTACGCGTATAGACGAGGTGATAATTCGTTAATTTTACAGTAATCCCCAAATATGAATACTCCCAAACCCATCATTGGCATCTCTTGCGGCGATCTAAACGGCATTGGCATTGAACTTATCATCAAGACTTTTTCGGATAGCCGTCTGCTAGATCACTGCACACCCGTTGTCTTTGCCTCTAATAAAGCCATCAATTTTTATCGCAAGACCCTTCCTGAATATAATTTTAACTACGCGAGTACCAAAGAACTTAACCGGATCAATCCTAAACAGATCAATCTGGTCAACTGCTGGGAAGAAGACACCGACATTACCCCCGGACAACTGACCCCTGTGGGAGGTCGCTACGCGGCCCTATCGCTACAATCAGCCGTGGCTGCTCTTAAGCAAGGCCAGATCGACGGACTGCTAACGGCTCCTTTCCATAAAAAAAATATTCAGTCGGCCGAGTTTTCGTTCACAGGCCATACTCCCTATCTACAAGAGATCTTTGGCGTCAATGATGTATTGATGCTTTTATGCTCGGGTGATTTTCGGGTGGGGCTTGTTACCGAGCATGTACCGGTAGGAGAAGTAGCCGCCAAACTGACCAAAGAAAAAATAGTTAGCAAGTTGATGCTGCTGCACCAGAGTTTACAAAAAGATTTTGGCATCGATAAACCGCGCATTGCTGTGCTGGGATTAAACCCTCATGCCGGAGATGAAGGGCTAATAGGAAAAGAAGAAGAGACTCTTATTCGCCCTGCCATTAAAGAAGCCAAGAATAATAATATGCTGGTGGTAGGCCCTTACAGTGCCGATGCATTTTTTGCTCGCCGAAGCTTTGAACAATTCGATGCGGTACTGGCCATGTATCACGACCAAGGGCTGATCCCCTTTAAGACACTGGCCAGTGGCGAGGGCGTTAATTACACCGCAGGGCTGCCAGTTGTGCGCACCTCTCCCGATCATGGAGTAGCCTTTGATATAGCCGGAAAAAATAAAGCCGACAACGGTTCTTTTTTAATGGCATTATTCGAATGCATTGATATTATCAACAGAAGAAAGGGCTACGCCGAGAACAGAAAGAATCCTCTGCGCAAAGCGTCGCGTGCTATGCTGGCCAACGCCAAAGACGAGGCCATCGAAGAGTAAGTGCGCTCTTAAAGCAAAGATCGATCGCTAAGTAAAAAACACTCGCTAACACTGCATCCCATTAATGGGCAGTGAATAGTTGCTAAGCGACGCGAACAAATAGCTCCATTCTTAAGATCAACGAAACAGCGAAGCCGGCAATCCCTTGTTTAATGTATACTCCTGGTACTGGATCAGTACTTTTCCCTTTTGCGGTAAACCGCTTGCTTTGGGTGTACCATTATCGTAGTCGAGCGTGGTGCCCTTAGGCAATTTATAATCTCGGGTATTGAACTCCATGGCAACCTCCGAAGGCAACCCACACCAACTGTAACTTCCGTATTTCATTCGTATAGAATACGTGCCACTTTCTTTGGTACTCACGACCGATCGACGCACGAGCAGCTTCGTTGGATCGATGTAAAGCGTAGCACGCGTAATAGACTCTTCTTCGGATAGGGGAAAGATCTTTACTACAGTGCAAAGTACTCCGTCTATTGTTTCGGTACCAGATAGTACCGCTTCGAAATTAGTTAACCCCAATACATTGTTCATATTGATGTGAACCGTTCCCTTAGGAATAAAAGAAATTCCCTTTTCGTTTTTAACGAGCAACTGATCGGGCTTTCTGTAATATACCGTTACTTGCGATACGGGTGCCTTAATAAAAATAACGTTAGTAACTAGTCGGGCTCGGGCACTGTAATCGTTTACAAGGTCATACTTTTTTTTAACGCTCGCCAATAAGGCCACCGCAGCCGGATCGCTGGCCTGCGCAGTAGCAACGATCATAAAAAAAGAAAGCAAAGAAAGAATTATTTTTTTCATAGGCAACGCTACTAACATCAACTTAAAATATCCTTTTTTCTAAAGGCCCATACGGCAGCCGACATAAATAGGACGATGTACCCCAACAATATTGCTCCACTCTTGACTAGTGCGATCGGATTTTCGATAGAACCCGGAATGGCAATCCCATCAGCTGATTTCTCTACATAAAAAAATCCTTTCCAGCCTAACATGTGCGTAGTAAACGACCATGGATTGATGGTCTGCTCAAATACTGGCACTTTTAGCTGCTGTAAAATGGTAAAGACGATCACAATACAGACTGTAGCCACAATAGGACCCAGGGAATTCTCGGCAAATACCGAAAGAAGCACCGAGAGTGCGGCGATCATTATTAAAGCCAGGGCAGCAAAGAAGAAAGCCGCAATAAAACGCCATACCACATCGGTATTGCTAATGATGTGCAGATCGGTCTCTTTAAAAACAACCAGATCGTTGGCACCAAATAGCAACAAACTTCCAACGAGTGCAAACAAAGCCATCCAAAGTAAGAGTAAAATAACATAGACAGCACTAGCGGCAAACTTGGCCAACACTAGTTCGGTACGTGTTACCGATTTAGTGGCTAGCATACGTAGCGTGCCGCTATTAGCTTCTCCGGCAATCATATCGCCGGCGATCAGTGCCACCAGTAATGGTACGTGCACTAAAATGATATGTAAGACCGCCACACAAACAAAATAACCATTCAATATTCCTCCAAAAGGAATCTCGAACGTATCGGTTTGGCTATCGGTAAAAAATAAAATAAACTCGTTACCATTGACCTTTAAGGCAAACTGAATAAGCAAGATGATGAGCGCAATGGCGCCGAACGCGATAAACGTACGGGGCCGTCGAAAGATCTTAAATAATTCTATACGTAATACCTCAAAAAACATCATTGACCAGTTAGTGATAAAAAATAGGCCTCCAGAAAATAACGGTGCGAAGGCAACTGCTGTACATCGAGCGCAGTAGCCTTTTGTAAAATATCTTGCATACTCGCCTCCATCAGTTTTTTGCCTTTATCGATAATCAAAACCTGATCGGCGATCATCTCTATTTCGCTGAGTAAATGAGACGATACGATAATGGTCTTACCCTGCTCACGACTTAGATGCAGTATAAGCTGTCGCATATCGGCAATCCCTTGTGGATCGAGCCCGTTGGTAGGCTCGTCAAGA
>CANGYW010000088.1 GCA_947458335.1 Chitinophagaceae bacterium
ATTATTCCCGAAGCCGATATTTCCGGATTGCAGGCGATGGGCGTAGGACAGATCTTTCATCCCGGCACACCTACTACCACTATTGCCAATTACATTAAAGAATGGGTAGCTACCCACAGACGATAAGCCCCTCCCCTATGGACTCCACTAATTTTTCTTCGCTCACCGCCTTACTCACTTCGCTGCAAGAAGGTATTCTAACGGTTACTATTAACCGCCCCGACAAAATGAATGCGCTCAATCGCACGGTTTTCGAAGAACTCGAAATAGTGCTAGACCGCATAGAGGCCGACACACAGATCAAGGCCGTGATTATTACCGGAGCGGGCGCAAAAGCATTTGTAGCCGGAGCCGACATTAGTGAGTTTACCGCACTTGCCCCGCAAGAGGCCACGCAACTGGCGCGCGGCGGTCAATTGGTTTTTGAGCGCATCGAAAAAAATGCCAAACCCATTATCGCTGCTGTTAATGGATTTGCACTTGGAGGCGGATGCGAATTAGCCATGGCCTGTCATATTCGCTTAGCAGCCGAGTCTGCAAAATTTGGACAACCCGAAGTAAACCTGGGGCTGATTCCCGGTTACGGAGGCACACAGCGGCTTACGCAACTAGTTGGCAAAGGAAAAGCACTCGAGTTGATGATGAGTGGAAATATGCTGAGTGCCCAAGAGGCCCTGCAATGGGGATTGGTTAATCATGTTTATACTGCCGAAGAATTGCTAGATAAAACAAAACAATTGCTCGCTACCATCACTAGTAAAGGGCCCGGTGCCGTAGCAAGGGTCATCACCGCCGTTAATGCCCTTTACGAAAAAGGAGCCGATGGCTATCTCGAAGAAGTACATCTTTTCGGAGAATGTTTCGGTACCCCCGAAATGAAAGAAGGTGTTACGGCCTTTTTAGAAAAAAGAAAACCTAATTTTTAGTAATCATTACACCAAGCGCATAACGAATAGATATGGAATACAGAATTGAGAAAGACACAATGGGCGAAGTTAAAGTTCCCCTTAACGCCTATTACGGGGCACAAACCCAGCGCAGCATCGATAATTTTAAAATTGCGCAAGACATCAACAGAATGCCCAAAGAAATTATCAGAGCCTTTGCTTATTTAAAAAAAGCGGCCGCACTCACCAATAAAGAAGCTGGTGTACTGCCAGCTACCAAGGCCAGTATGATCGGGCGGGTCTGCGATGAGATTCTCAAAGGTCAACTCGATGACAGTTTTCCATTGGTAGTTTGGCAAACCGGTAGCGGTACACAAAGCAACATGAACGTAAATGAGGTTATCGCGTATAGAGGCCATGTGTTAAAAGGAGGAAAGCTAACCGACAAAGAAAAGTTTTTACATCCCAACGATGATGTCAACAAATCGCAATCATCGAACGATACCTTTCCTACTGCCATGCACATTGCGGCCTATACCATTTTAGTTGAGACCACGCTACCCGGCATTACCACGCTTCGCAACACGCTGGCCAAAAAAAGTAAAGCTTTTAAAAAAGTAGTTAAGATCGGCAGAACGCACTTTATGGATGCCACTCCCCTTACACTAGGCCAAGAGTTCAGTGGCTACGTGGCACAACTAGACCATGGCATAAGAGCCATCAAAAACTCATTAGCCCATTTAAAAGAACTGGCCCTTGGCGGAACCGCTGTAGGAACCGGCATTAATACCCCCGCTGGCTACGATAAAAATGTGGCCAAACACATTGCGCGTCTTACCGGACTACCCTTTGTAACAGCTCCCAATAAATTTGAAGCACTGGCTGCACACGATGCGATCGTAGAGGCACATGGTGCACTCAAAACCGTGGCCGTTAGTCTAATGAAGATCGCTAATGATATTCGAATGCTCTCTTCGGGTCCGCGTAGTGGCATTGGAGAAATTTTTATTCCCGACAACGAACCCGGCTCTTCGATTATGCCCGGCAAGGTAAATCCTACGCAGTGCGAGGCACTCACCATGATCGCAGCACAGGTGCTAGGTAATGATGTAGCCATCAATGTGGGTGGGGCCTCCGGACATTTTGAGCTAAACGTATTTAAGCCGGTGATGATCTATAATTTCTTGCATAGTGCCCGACTTATTGGCGATGGTTGTATTTCGTTCAACGATAAATGTGCCGTGGGAATTGAGCCGATCGAAGCCAACATAAAAAAGCATGTAGACAATTCGCTGATGCTAGTGACGGCCCTTAATACCAAGATCGGTTATTATAAAGCCGCCGAGATTGCCCAAAAAGCACACAAGCAAGGCACCACCTTAAAAGAAATGGCCGTAAAGCTGGGCTATGTAACTGCTGAGCAATTCGATCAGTGGGTGCGCCCCGAAAACATGGTAGGTAAGATCTGATCGTTATGAAAAAATCACAACTCTTTTTACTCATTTTACTGATCTTGGTAGCAGACCAAGCCCTTAAACTTTGGATCAAGACCACCTATCCTACCGGAGAAGTATTGCGAGTGTTTGGGCTGGATTGGTTCCGAATTCATTTTATAGAAAACTCTGGTATGGCCTGGGGTTGGCAATTCGGTAACGAGACCGGCAAAGTAATTCTTACCCTTTTTAGACTAGCGGCCGTAGTGGGAGGAACCTGGTACTTGTTAAAATTGATCAGAGAAAAATACAGCAAAGGATTTTTGATCTGTGCGGGACTTATCTATGCCGGCGCAGCCGGTAATCTCATCGACAGTATGTTCTATGGCATGATCTTCGATAAAGGATTACACTTTAGTCCTGTGCTTAATGATTACGTAGGGTATATGGGCGTTGCCGAATTATCAAGTAAAGGATACGGCTCTTTCCTACACGGTAGTGTGGTAGACATGCTTTACTTTCCTATTATCAACAGCACACTTCCCGAATGGATTCCGGTCTTTGGTGGGCAACCCTTCGAATTCTTTAGCCCCATTTTTAATATTGCCGATGCGTCTATTTCGGTGGGTGTTATTACGCTGCTGCTGTTTCAAAAAAGACTACTCGAAAAACCCGAGGAGTCAACAGGGGCTACCGGTGTTACAGACCGTCCCGTATCGGATACAACCGAAACCATGTAATCGTTGGTCCGGCCAACGCTATTACCAAAACAGTTTTGCGGACAGCGAAGCATCGGTCGCAAGTAAGACCCGCTGACCAATAAGAATACCTTTCCTACTCAAAATAAATGCGCTTAACGCGACTAGAAATACCCGTGAGTATTTCGTAAGGGATGGTACCGGCCCAAGCGGCTACTTGTTGTACGGGTAGCGACGCTCCAAATAATATTACTTCGCTTCCGACCCCAATGTCTTTTACATCGGTTACATCGATCATAAACATGTCCATACAAATGGTCCCCACAATGGGAACCTGTTGTCCATTTACCACTACTTTACCTACTCCATTACCCAAAGCGCGGGGATAGCCATCGGCATAGCCTAGTCGTACAGTAGCAATAACAGAAGCTCGACTAAGTGTAGTGCGTCGATTATAACTAATAGTTTCGCCTGCAGATAATGTATGCAACTGCGCAATCGAAGAACGAAGCGTAGCCACAGGCAACAACGAAAGACCGGGTGCCATTTCTACCCCATAGAGTCCGATACCCAACCGTACCATATCGAGCCGCAAGGCAGGATAACGAATGGCTGCTGCCGAGTTAGCAATATGCTTAACAAGGCGATAGCCTAATTTCTCTTCTAGTGCAGTGGCCGCTTGTATAAACCGGTCGTACTGTAAAAGCGTAAAGGCGTCTTGTTGTGGATCTTCGCTGGCCGCTAAATGCGAAAATATACTTTGAATGGTAAAACAGCCGGCTTGTAAAAGTTGATATCCCCAGGCATCTGCTTGCGCACTATCAAGCCCTAAGCGGTGCAGCCCGGTATCAATTTCGATATGAACGGGATACCCGGCGATGGCCTCTTTTTGTAACCATGTTCTCAACTGCTCAAGTAATTCAAGCGAATAGATAACAGGCTCTAAACGATGGTCCACCAAGACCTCGAAGGCTGCCTCCTCTGGGTTCATGACCATAATCGGAATGGTGATGCCTGCTTTTCGCAGGGCCACTCCTTCGTCGGCATAGGCCACCCCCAAATAATCGACTTTATAAAACTGCAATAGCGACGCCACCTCGGTAGCACCGCTACCGTAGGCAAAAGCTTTTACCATGGCCATAATGCGCGTACCGGTACCCAAGTGGTGCTGGTATTGATGCAAATTGTGCAGCAGCGCCGCCAAATCGATTTCGAGTCTGGTTTCGTGCAGCTGTTGTTCGAGCACCTGAACAATTCGTTCAAAGGCAAACGAGCGGGCGCCCTTTATTAAAATAGCTTCTTTATTAAACTGCTGCCGAAAATCAGATTGTAAAAATGCCGCTGTATTAGCATAGGTCTCCACTGGCCATGTAATGGTAGTAGACAAGTTCGCGATAGCTGTAGAGATACGCGGACCTATAGCAATTAGTCGACCGATTTCTCTTTTTTGTAAAGCACTCAATACTTGTTTGTAGAGCGACGTATCATCATCGGATTGCTGTAAAAAATCAGATAGAATAACCGTCTTTTTTAGCGCACCCGCCTGCTGTATTAAAAAGTCAAGTGCTATTTGTAAGGAACTGATATCGGTACTATAACTATCATTGACCAGTACGCACTGATTAATGCCTTTTTTAAGCGTCAACCGCATATCAATGGCCGTTAATTGTCGCATGCGCTCAGCAATAACAGCCGGCTGATATCCCAAATGCAATAGTAGCTCCCAACAGCGCACCGCGTTTTGAATAGAGGCGTTATCGGAAAAAGGAATCTCGATTTGCTGCACATCGGCATTCGTTTCGACGGCCAGACGCTCCCCAGCCGCGGTAGCCCTTTGTGAGGTTAGGTGAGCTGTAATCTTCGTTCCAAAAGCGGTTGTCTCAGTAGTTAACACCTTCAGCGGTTGAGGAACAACGGTGCCCGAAAAAAGCTTTCTTTTTTCTTTTTCCTTTTCTGCTTGCGAGATAAAACCCTCACTATGGGCATCGCCAATATTGGTAAAGAGACCAATGGTAGGCTTAATGATAGCAGACAACTTTTCCATTTCGCCGGGCTGCGAGATGCCAGCCTCAAAAATAGCCAGCGTATGCTGCGCACGAAGCTGCCAAACACTAAGCGGCACCCCAATTTGCGAATTATAACTCTTGGGGCTTCTCGCAATAATATAATCGGGCTGTAGCAACTGAAAGAGCCATTCCTTAACAATGGTCTTTCCATTGCTACCGGTTATACCAATTACCGGTATCGAAAACTGATTGCGATGATAAGTGGCTACCTGCTGCAGGGCCGCTAAGGTATCGGATACGCGAATAAAATTAGCATCGCTAAATACACTGGTGTCTACCGATTGACTCACCACAAAGCTTCTGACTCCCTTTTGATAAAGCTCTCCTATAAAATCATGTCCATTGCGCCGAGAAGAAAGCAAGGCAAAAAATAACGATGTGCTTGGCAAAAAAGCTTTTCGGCTATCAAGTAGTAAATGTTCTACCGTGTGATCGTTAACTACGACCGTATCTACTTTTAATATCGAAACAATATCGGTAACAGTATAGACCAAGGGCACTATAAAACGGATGAATCGGATTGATCAGGCGGTAAGCCCTGTTTTTGCATAAAGATTGAATAAAAGATAGATCCCGAAAGACAGAGTGCGATAACTCCGAGCGAGATCATTACTTGTACTTGCTTACTGATATACATATTGATCCAATGCTCACCCAACATCTTGATACCAATAAAGACCAGCACAATAGCGATTCCTTCTTGTAAATAGTCAAAGCGGCTAACGGCGCCTCGCAGCAAAAAGAAAAGCGATCGAAGACCCAGCACCGCAAAAATATTAGAGGTGTAGATAACCAGTCGGTCACGAGAAATACCCATTACGGCCGGTATGGAATCGAGCGCAAATACAATATCGATAGCCGCCAACATAATTACCACCACGAACAGCGTAGTATACACGGGTTTTCCATTCTCCTTGATCATAAATCGTCCGCCACCGTCGTGGGGAGCCAGGGGTAAGAATCGCTTTAAAAAAAGGTACACCTTGCTTTGCTGAGGATCGAATTCCTCTTCTTCGTTGGCGGTGAACATCGAATAGCCGGTATACACCAAAAAGACCCCAAATAAATAAAGTATCCAATGAAAGCGATCGACTAGGGCAACTCCAACGGTAATAAAAACAATACGGAATACAATGGCCATTAAGATGCCGATCAGCAGTACCCTTCCATAATTTTTTTCTTTGACCGAAAAGGCCGAGAAGATCAAGATAAAAACAAAGATGTTATCAATACTCAGACTCCACTCCATTAGGTAGGCGCTCAGATATTCGAGGGCTAGTTGTTGTCCTTTCTCGATCCAAACGAACACAAAAAAGGCAAGGGCCAGCGTTACCCAAAAAAAGGTCTGATGCAATGCCTGGCGGATTGTAACAGAACGGTCTTTTTTACTCATCAACCCCAGATCAAAGGCCAGGGCTAAAACCAATACTAATCCAAATACCAGGTAGGTAATCTGATCTACATTCATAATAAGTAATAAAGCACAAAGATACGATCCCTAACGCGCGTAAGACTGTTTTCGCCAACCTTGATAAAGGGCACCACCCAGTACCAAAAGCAATAAAGGAAGGCCGATACAGAGCAACTGCCATTGCAGCTTTTTCGCTTTTACTTGCGGCCCGTCCAATAAGCGCAAAACGAGTTCTTTGCTTCTAATCTGCGCCAGGGCCGGATCGCTCACCAGATACTCCACCGCATTTAACAGAAACTCGCGGTTAGCCACCGGTATAAAATATTTACCGGCCGGACCCTGGGTAAGCGCCTCAAAGCGGGTGTATTTATTCCATCCCATCTCTACGGGCTCCATCCCGCCACGCGGATCTATCTGCCCCGATGCATCGAGCACAGGAATGTATTCGTTTAACGGAAGATCGCCGTCGGCCGCTACAATAATGGCGGTAGGCTCCGAAGACTTGCGAAAGATTTGACCAGCAGCCTTCCATGCATCAAGTTGTGCAAGTGAGGCGCGGTTCTTAAAAAGAGAGGTAAAAGACCCTTCTAGCAATACGGCAGCAGGAATAGATGCCCGGTTAAATTTCGTATTGTCGGGTAGTGTACTATTCTCGTTCAGC
>CANGYW010000089.1 GCA_947458335.1 Chitinophagaceae bacterium
CAAGATCATCCGCGATGTGTATTTGGTCGATGCCAAAGGCTATAATAAAGTGATGGGAGTGCCTATTACCAAGACCGAACTGGTAGAGCAGCTGCAACGTATGCTCTAGATACTGCTTAGATACTGGGACACCTCTTAGCTATCTCCGTCGAACATAATATTGTCCAGTATACTATTTTTTACCTGCGATCTTTTGCTTTTTTGTGTAATAGCGGCAAAGTGATTGTAATCCGCAAGCAGCGCAGTGTGGATTGCGGGCCATGCAAGTATAGCGACCATGTAATATCAGCCAATGGTGGGCTTTGTGAATGAGGGATTCAGGAAAATACTTCGTTAGCCATTTTTCTACAGCTAGGGGTGTGGTAGCAGTAGTAGGCACTAGCCCTATTCGATGACTCACCCTAAACACATGGGTATCTACGGCCATGTTGGGTTGATGATCGATAACAGATGTAATTACATTGGCGGTTTTTCTTCCGACCCCCGGCAGTTGCACCAATTCATCGACGGTCATGGGAATGCGCCCCTCAAAGTCGTTTATTACTTTAGCGGCCAGGGCTACCAGATGCTTGGCTTTGTTATTCGGATACGAGATGCTTTTTATGAGCGTAAATACCTCTTGGGGTGTGGCCTTGGCCAACAAAGGGATATCGGGATAAGCAGCAAACAAGGCCGGGGTAGTTTGATTGACCCGTTTGTCGGTACACTGGGCAGACAATACTACTGCAACCAATAATTGATAAGGGTTATCAAATAGCAGTTCTGTTTCTGCAGCGGGCGCATGGGTCAAAAAATAGTCGGTTACCTGCTTGTATTTTTCAGCACGCGTCATAGGTGCAAGATAATACGCAACCGTTAGATGAAGGGGCTTTAAAAATGGGGGGAGATCAGTTCAAAAACGAACTGGTTTTAGGAGCGAACCGTTTCGTTCAGTTTTTCGGCAGCCTTGTGCAGGATGTTCAGAATTACTTCGGTACGAGGTGTCTCGGAAAGCCGATTTAGTCGGTCTTTGGCGGTCTTTAATACGCCCAGTTTTTCTCGAAGGGTCCAGTCTTTTTCGAGCTGGGCCTCTACCTGCAGCCGGGTGGCGGCATCCATGTCGTTGTAGAGGTAAAGCAAAAGGTCGTCGGGAGTAAAATTGCTCATGGAAGCGAATTTAAAAGCAACGTGTTGTGTCGCTCCCATTTAAAACGAAAAAGGAACTCTCTTATTGTACGGCTGGCAAAAAAATTAGCGATTGCCCTGGGAAGATTTGGGAGCGATCAGAAAAAGATCTTCGTTCTCCCTTTTCATTAGGTACTTTTCGCGGGCGTATTTTTCGATGGTGGCCGGATTGTTCTTCAGCTGCTCAAGCTCTTTTTTTTCGGCTTCGATTTGGGTCGAGTAGTGAGATTTAGTTTGTTGTAGCTCACGCAGTTCGCGTTTGCGATCGAGTTGAGTAAAGAGGTCATTCTTGTCTAAAAAAACAATCACTACCAAAAAGGCCGCCAGGCTAATAACATACTTGCTTTTGACCCAAGCGGGGATCGTATTTAATAGCTGTTGCATCCGGTACGTAAAGTTAAAAAGGGTCGCAATAGTCTCGGTTTATTTTTTCCCGAACCTGATCTTTCCCTTTGGGTAGATGGCGGAGCTGCCCAGTTGTTCTTCGATTCGAATCAGTTGATTGTATTTGGCCATCCGGTCGGAACGAGAGGCACTGCCGGTCTTGATCTGCGCGCAGTTGAGGGCTACGGCCAGATCGGCGATGGTGCTATCTTCGGTCTCACCACTACGATGGCTCATGATGGTATTGTAGCCATTGTGCTGCGCAAGGGTAACGGCATTGATCGTTTCGGTGAGCGTTCCGATCTGGTTAACTTTAACGAGCAGGGCGTTGCCGATTTGTTTGTCGATGCCTTGTTGTAAGCGGGTTACATTGGTAACGAACAAGTCGTCTCCTACCAGCTGGCAGCGGTCTCCCACAGCCTCTGTAAGCATCTTCCAACCGGCCCAATCATCTTCGGCCATACCATCTTCGATGCTGCAGATCGGATACTTCTTAATCCATCCTTCCCAATATTTTACCAACTGCTCACTGCTCATTTCTTTGCCGTTGCTCTTATGAAAAACATATTTCTTCTTCTTGCTGTTCCAGAGTTCGCTGTTGGCCGCATCCATGGCGATCTTGATTTGCGATCCGGCCTTATAGCCAGCGGCATCAATGGCGACTAGTACCATTTCGATGGCTTCTTCGTTGCTCTGTATATTGGGGGCAAATCCACCTTCGTCTCCCACATTGGTACTGTATCCTTTTTTCTTGAGTACATTTTTTAGCGCATGAAAGATCTCTACGCCCCAGCGCAGTCCTTCGCTGAAGTTGGCAGCCCCCACGGGCATCACCATAAATTCCTGAAAGTCGATCTTGTTATCGGCATGCGCTCCTCCATTCAGAATGTTCATCATGGGCATGGGAAGCACTTTGGCATTGGTGCCTCCTACATAGCGAAACAAAGGAAGAGCCGCTTCTTCGGCAGCCGCTTTAGCAGCAGCCATACTAACGGCTAGCATAGCATTGGCTCCCAGCTTCGATTTATTCGATGTACCATCGAGTTGTATCATCATCTCGTCTATGCCCGTCTGATCGGCTACATCATAGCCTAGCAAAAGGGGGGCGATTTTTTTGTTGACATTGTCTACAGCTTGTAACACTCCCTTGCCCAAGTATTTTTTCTTATCGCCATCGCGCAGCTCCACGGCTTCGTGTATGCCGGTGCTGGCTCCGCTCGGAACAGCGGCCCGGCCTACGGCGCCCTCTTCTGTAATTAAGTCTACTTCTACGGTGGGGTTTCCTCTGGAATCTAAAATTTGACGGGCAAATACTTCGGCAATGTAGCTCATGGGGTGATATAATTTTTGGTTGAGATCAGGATGAGGTGAGATGCCTGAAGATCTCCTCTAAACTCATTCCCTGGCGCGGCAAAGATACTTTTTTGTGTAGTTCGTTCAGCAAGCTGTCGACCTTAATCTTGCCTTTATGAATGATGATAACACGGTCGCAGATCGCTTCGGCCTCTTGTAAGATATGGGTCGAGAACAGTACTGTTTTGTCGGCCCCTGCCGTTTTGATCAACTCGCGGATCTCGATCAGTTGATTCGGATCCAGTCCCGATGTGGGTTCATCTAGAATCAATACCTCTGGGTCGTGTAAGAGGGCAGCGGCAAGTCCGACTCGTTGTTTGTAGCCTTTAGAAAGTTGAGCGATCTGCTTGTGCGATTCAGCTAGTAGACCTGTTTGTTGCAAGATTTTTTCAATGGCGGGTTTGGCGGGGGATACTTGCTGCAGTTCGGCTATAAAAAACAAATACTCCCTTACATACATGTCATAGTAAAGGGCATTGAGTTCCGTCAAGTATCCCATCTTTTTACGAGCGGCAATCGGATCTTGTATCACATCGACACCACCAACCTGTGCCGAGCCGCTATCTGGACGCAAATAGCCGGTAAGCATTTTCATAGTCGTGGATTTACCGGCTCCATTGGGCCCCAGAAATCCTACGATCTCACCTCGTCCGATCGAAAAAGAAATAGCATCGACGGCAAGTTGCGTATCGTACCGTTTGGTCAGACCGTTAACCACAATAGACATACTGCTAAGATAGCTTACAGATCGTCAAATTCGTAAAGGGGATCAAGTGCTGTTCCGGCAGGAATCTCATAGACCGGCTTTATCAAACCATCCTTTAACCCGTACACCCAGCCATGCAAGTCGGGGTAGTGACTATTTTTCCAGGCTTTTTGAACGATAGAGGTCTTTGCCAGGTTCATAACTTGTTCCTGTACATTTAACTCTACCATTCGGTTGATGCGATCGTCCTCATTCTTGATGTTATCTACCTCTTCGCGGTGAAAGCGATAGACATCTTTAATATTTCTCAGCCATTTATTGATAATGCCAAAATTATGGTTGCTCATAGATGCCTTTACTCCTCCGCATCCGTAGTGTCCGCAAACAATAATATGTTTTACTTTCAGGTGATTGACGGCGTAGTCCAGTACTGTTAGTAGATTAAGATCGGTATGGACTACCATATTGGCCACATTACGGTGTACAAAGATCTCTCCCGGCCGTGTACCAGTGATCTCGTTGGCCGGTACGCGGCTGTCGCTACATCCAATCCAAAGAAATTCGGGGGTCTGTAAATCGGCTAGCCGGTTAAAGAAATCGGGGTCATCCATGATCTTTTCAGCAGCCCAAGCCTTATTCTCCAATAGTAATTTTTCGTAGGGTTTCATAATCTACTATTTTAACTAGTGCCGTACGGCATATGTTTTAATTTGATGTTCTTTGATCTCGATCGTAATGTTTCTTATGACCGCATTTTTTTGAAAATCCTCGATCACCTCCATAATATCATTATCAACAAATTCGGCTTTTGAGAGATCGATCAATACATAGGCCTCGTCGGGTATTTTTCCGAGTTCTCGTTTTAGGATCGGTTTATTTAGAAAAGATACATGAGAGCGAAGCCGAATAAGAAAATTTTTATTGTCTTGCACAGATAGTATTGCGCTACTGAAATTAGTTCGAAGCACAAATAGTAAACCGATTCCAATTCCGATCATGACCCCCTTTAATAGGTCGGTAGCTAGAATGGCGAGTATTGTAATGACCAGTGGAGCGAGCTGGTCCCATCCTCTTTTGTAGTAGCTAATAAATAAAGAGGGTTTAGCCAGCTTATACCCGGTAAAGATCAGAATAGCTGCCAGGGCTGTTTTGGGGATTTGATTGAGTAATCCGGGAATAAACGCAACGCAAAGTAATAGCAACCCACCATGGTAGATAGTCGACATTTTTGTTTTGGCGCCGGCATTCACATTGGCCGAGGAGCGAACGATTACACTGGTAACGGGCAAGCCTCCTAAAAGCCCCGATATAATGTTGCCAATACCCTGTGCTTTCAGTTCACGGTTGGTGGGCGTAATGCGCTTGTAGGGATCTAATTCATCCACCGCCTCAATACTAAGTAGGGTTTCGAGACTTGCCACCAGTGCGAGCGTTAGTGCGACAGTCCATATCTGTTGGTTATCAAAAACACTCCAATCAGGACTTGTAAAAAAAGAAAAGAACTGGCCTGCGCTTGTAGCCGTGGGTAAGATTACCAGGTGCTCACCTGTTAGTGGAGTCAGCCCATATCCTGCGGTAAATATTTTATTGAGCGCAATGGCAAGAATCACCATTAGTAATGGACCAGGAATAAAACGAATCCAACCGCCGCGGCTAGCCTGCAGCTTTTCCCAAATAATGTTAATTAGCAGGGCTGCGCCGCCGATCACAAGGGCTGTTTTATTGATATTTCCAAACGCATAAAAAAAGTTAGAGAAGATATTTCCTTTCCTAGCAGGTACACCCTCATCGCTTTCAAATTGCGAATCGTCTCCCAGTAAATGCGGAAATTGATTGAGTAACAAGATGAGGCCAATGGCAGCCAGCATACCCTTGATAACACTATCTGGAACATAATCGCCAATAATACCTGCTTTGGCAAAGCCCAATATCAACTGAAAAATTCCGGCTATTACCACTGCAAGTAGAAAGGCTTCGTACGATGGAAGCAGGGCAATAGAGGCTGCCACAATGGCCGTTAGTCCTGCAGCCGGACCACTTACGCTTAAGTGAGAACGGCTCGCAAGGCCTACTGCTATACCCCCTGTAATACCGGCAATAATTCCGCTGAACAAGGGGGCATTAGAAGCGAGCGCTACGCCTAAGCAAAGGGGTAGGGCCACCAGAAATACTACAATGGCTGCCGTAAGGTCGTTAGGAAAACTTTTCGTGTAGTCACTTAGCGAAGGACTGTTTTTCATAAGATGGAATTATAGTAATGTAATTACTTTTTTCCATCTTGTTGCATTTGTTACACGGATATTTATCCAATGTGCCCTATTTAACAGTAATTCGGATTTATAATTGGCCCACGGCCCAGCTCAGCTGGTAACTGGCGAGTGCTAGTTTAGCCTTGAGCTCTTGTAATTTTTGCAGAGCCTCGAGTCGTTTGTTCTCGCGGGCATTGACTAAAAACAGGGAACTTTCTCCAATGGTAAATCGGATCTCTTCGCCGCGTTGCAGTAAGTAGTAATTCGAATAGGCTTTTGTCTGAAGGGCCACCTGCGAACGCAGATTGACCAGTTCGTTAAAGTAGGCCTTGACCTTGTTTTCTATCTGGGTGATCTTGAGATCTTGCTCCAGTCTCACCGAATTGATGGTCAGTTTGGTGTTGCGATAATTTCCTCTTTCGGCCGATAAGCGAAGCGGAATGCTCATCTTTAAGCCATACTGAAAATTATTATCGAATAGAGGGGCCTTTATGGTATTGGTAAATCGATTTCCTTCTTGCAAAAAGTTATACTGAAGATCGGCTTGAGGCAACAGTTGCTGAAACCGGTAACGCTTTTCGATCGAGAGGGTCTGCAATTTAAAATTATAGAGTAGCAGTTCAGGATGATTCTTTCTGGCCACATCTAGTAAACTATCCAACACCGGAATGGGTTGTGTTTCTAAAACCTGTTCTCCGCCGGGGAGTAACGGACTCACCTCATCGGGCAACAGATAAGGATTCTCCTCAGGCGTCCAGAGAAAGACGGAGAGCTCGAGCTGGCTATTGCGCAGCTCTAACGTAGCCGCCTGTTGCTGCACTTGTAATTGTTGCAACTGGGCCAGAGCCTCGGTCGTATCAAGGGCCGGGCGGTCACCTTGTTTAAACGCCCCTCTTACAAATGCCAGTCGTTTTTCGTTGACGGCCACTGCCTCGTCTAACACGGCTAAGACTCGGTAACTCTTGTACCAATTCCAAAAGGCCTTTTGTGCATCGAGCATCAGATCATTAAGAAGCCGTTGTTGTTCGGCATACGAGGCGTCGCGCATTAC
>CANGYW010000090.1 GCA_947458335.1 Chitinophagaceae bacterium
ATACAGTTAGGTATGCCGATCACCACGACCAGCGGGGGAATGAGTGCGGTTAGCAGTGAGATCTTAAAGCCGAACAGTTGCAGGGTACCCACACTCCAGACAACACCAATACCCACCACTACAATCGAGAGTAACATAGCGCTAACCGAGCGGAAAAAAGCCAATAAGATAAGTGCCGATAATATCACCGAAGCCAGTAAGAAGAAGCGCATTTCGTTTTGGATCATCACGGCCACTTTGGTTCGGATGTACGGAAGACCGCTTTTATGAACGGTTAGTGAGGTGGCTTTGACAAACGTATCAGTAGCTTGCTCGATGGCATTGACTACACCCACCCGCGCTCTAGAGTTCATCAACTCTTTGTTGATGCGAACACCCATTAGGTAGACTTGTGTCTCTGGGTTATAGAGTAGTCCTTTATAAAAAGGCAGTTGCTGAAAGGCAAGGGCCGCACTGTCGAGGGCTTGCTGAGAGGAGATGGTGTCGGAGAAAACGGGACGTGCCTTTAATCTTTCGCTGAGGGTGTCTTTGTACAGGGCAATAGCCGACGGTACGCTGATGATATCTTCTACACCACTGATGGTCTTGAGTCGACGTTGCAGATCGCGGTAAGCCTCGAAGGTAGAAAGCGTAAAAAGTTGATCGGTCTGAACACCCAATACGAGTAGATTACCATCCTCTCCAAATTTTTCTCTAAAGCGCTGATAGGCCTGGTATTTTGGATTGTCGAGCGGGATGGCACGAGTAAATTCATAGCTGAGCTCTACTTTACTGGCCAGATAACCCATGCCTGCGGTAACAAGTAGTAATAAGACCAGCAGTGCTACACGAAATCGTAAAATAAAATGGCCCAGCTTTTGCCACATATAGCTATAGATTGGTGGAGAGTGCAAAGAAAAGCAAAAATGTCGGCGCCAGAGCTGTTTTTGAGCGAGCAGACCATTTTTATAGTATTGTTGCAGGGCAGTATTTATATGGGGGCATCTATTTTTAAGACCAAAGGGATCGTACTTCGTACCGTTACGTACGGAGAAACCTCATTGATCGTATCGATCTTTACAGAGCGTTTTGGCATACAATCTTATTTAGTGAATGGTGTTCGAACTGCTGCTAAAAAAGGAAAAGGGGGAGCCAATCTATTTCAACCGGCTGCCTTGCTCGACATGGAGGTTTATCACCAAGACCGCAAGTCGCTACAGCGCATCAAGGAGTTTCATTGGAATCGTCAACACGAAGGAGTGTTCTCGGATATCACTAAAAATGCCGTGTCTTTATACCTGGTAGAGTTGCTTACCAAATGCCTGCGACAGCCCGAAGAAAATGTGCCGTTATTTGAGTTTACCGAAGACACCTTTATGGCGCTAGACCGGGCTACTCCGTTGGTGCAGGCTAATCTTCCGCTGTTCTTTTCGTTACAGCTAACCCATTTCTTTGGTGTCTTGCCTCGTATTCTCGACGAACAGACCTCCACCGAGGGGCACTCCCTTTACTTTGATCTGGTAGATTCTGTTTTTAGTTACTCAGAGCCGCGTCATCCGCAGTATGTATCGGGTGTGCTTGCTTTAACTCTTGCCGAACTATTGCAAGTTAGACACCCCGAAGAACTTGAGCAGTTTGCTCTAAATCGCGATCTGCGTCGTCAGTTACTATTGGTAATGGAGCGCTATTATCAACAGCACATTCAAGATTTTGGGATGCTTAAGACCTTGCCAGTGTTAAAGGAGATCTTGTCTTAAATTATCCGCGAAGAGGTACCAGCTTGTATATCGAGAAGGGTGAGTCCCGGTTTTTTTCTTTTTTCGAAACTGCCCAGGCGGTCGTCCCACTGCAGAGCGCGGGCCCCTTGTAACGTAGCCCAATGCAGGATGGTATCGAGTGGTATAGTAGGAAAGTGTTGATGAAGGCTTTTGATCTCGCTGGCAATACTCAATTGCCAGTTGCTGCTGTAGCTATCGGTACCCATTACTACAGAAGCTCCCGTTTGGTATAGCAAGTTGGCAGGCGGTACTTTATTTTCTATATATAAGTTGGCATTGATACAAAGGCAGTATTGCAAGCGAAGCCCTTTTTGTTTGGCATAGTCGGCGGCCCACTCCATCTCTTCTTGTGTGGTGCAGGTATTGTGTACGAGTAAAATAGTTTGTCCGCGGTCAAAATAAGGAAGCACCGATCGCAAGCTACTTTGTCCTGTAACCGGAAAGGGCGATTGAGTAATGCCAAAGATGTTGAACAATTTCAAATAATCACCACCTCCGTTTACATAGAGCTCGTTTTCGGCCGGATGCTCTTGGTTATGGATAGATATGACCTGCTCTTGCGTAGCCTCGTTCAGCATACGAAATGTGGCAGGCGAAATACTATAGGGGGCATGAGGTACCAGGCTGCTTCGGTGAGGAACTGAACTGCCGGCCAGGGCCTGCGAAAACTGCTCTAATTGTGACTGGTAGTGTAGTATATTTTCGCTGGCTTTATTGTCTGTAAAGCTGAGTACCTCTACAAAGTTGTGCCAAAAAATACGACTGCTTGCTTTGACTGCTGCCGTATCGGCCGTATTTCCAATATCGCCTACGGCTGCGATCCCATTAGCATACATCTCTTGCTCGGCCAGTGTAATTTTTTCTTGGATCAGTTCGATCGGAAAATTTCTTTTGGTGACCACGGAGCATAAAAACTCAATCAGACCGGTGTGCGGAGCAATCACATCTTTAAGATGACTAAGCTCCAAGTGGCAATGGCAGTTGATAAGACCTGGCAGTAAGATGCCGTTTAGTTCCCGAACGGATTCGCCGGCCTCTTGGGCATCTACGATACTTTCGATTGTTCCGTCGTTTTGAGTAATCAAAACTTTATTGTCTAAGAGTCGATACCCGTCGAAAAGTTGCGTTGCCTTGAATTTCAAGATCCCCATACCCCAAATTTATTCTTATTACTTTTGCTGCCCTAATAGTTATGCTAGACAAATTAGAAGCGATAAAAGCCCGTTTCGATCAATTGGGAGTAGCCCTTACCAATCCCGAGATCGTGGGTAACAATAAAAAGTTTGCCGAGACCAGTAAGGAATACAGAAGTCTCGAGCGAATCGTTACGGCCTATCTGAACTACAAGAAATTGTTGGAGGATATAGAATTCTACAAGGAGGCCATGGCCGGTTCTGACGAGGAGTTACGAGAATTGGCCAAGCAAGAGTTGCCCACCTTAGAGCAGCAGCAAGAGCAGGCCGAGGCGGCTATTCGTCAGCTATTGATCCCAAAGGATCCGCAAGACGAAAAGAATGCCATTTTAGAGATCAGGGCCGGTACTGGGGGTGATGAGGCTAGCCTGTTTGCCGGTGACCTGCTAAGGATGTATATGCGCTACTGCGATCGAAAGGGCTGGAAGACGGCATTGCTAAGTGAAAATGAGGGCACAGTAGGGGGGTACAAAGAGGTTCAGCTAGAGGTGGTGGGGGATGATGTATATGGTACCCTTAAGTTCGAAAGCGGCGTACATCGGGTTCAACGAGTGCCCGATACTGAGGCCAGCGGTAGGGTGCATACCTCTGCTGCGACCGTGGCTGTGATGCCCGAGGCCGAAGAATTGGATTTTGAATTGAATCCGGCAGATGTTAAAATGGAAACGGCCCGCAGCGGGGGTGCCGGCGGACAAAACGTAAATAAGGTAGAGACCAAGGTGATGCTGACCCATATTCCTACAGGAACTGTGGTGGTATGCCAGACAGAGCGTTCGCAGCTAGCTAACCGAGAAAAGGCCATGCAAATGCTCCGTACCCGACTGTACGAAGAGCAAGTAAGAAAACAAGAGGATGAGATCGCGCGCCATCGTAAGAGCCTGGTAAGCACGGGCGATAGAAGCGCCAAGATTAGAACATATAATTTTCCGCAAGGTCGGGTTACCGACCATCGGATTGGCTTTACGCTCTATAATCTGGATGCGGTATTGAATGGAGAAGTACAGGAGCTTATCGATGCCCTGCAATTTGCTGAGAATGCGGAGAAGTTAACCCGCTCGTAAATCTGTTAAAGAAGTTCTGAATATTTTAACATGGGGTCGCTCAACTTTGAAACTAACTTTACGTTGTATTACTGTTGATCAATTAGACAATAAACATTTTTCTCATAAGCAGTTAGTTTTGGTTGCGACCCCTGTTTCTACAGGGGTCAATTTTTTTGCCAACCACCAACCCAGTCCGCAACCAATTGCATTAGCCAATATATCGGCAGCATCAAATTGACGTCCCGATTGCATGGCCTCTTGTAAGAATTCGATGGCAACTCCCATAGTAAACCATAGTGCGAGATTAAAAAAGATCCACCGGTTCTGTTGTTTTTTGCAGTGGGGCAGTATTACTACTACTCGGTGCCACAGAAATACCAGTCCAAAAAAAATAGTCAGGTGAATCAGTTTATCGATAGGAAGTTGTGCTTGCCAATCGGCTATTCCCAATACCGTGAATAGCCATCCCAACATTCCTTTTTTTGAAAAAGAAGAAGCGGGCGCCAATAATAAATATCCTGACAGGCATAACCAGCTTGCCGCTGCAGCCAATCGAAAAAAAATTGTATTCAAAAAAAAGCGAGATTAAGCGACCAAGGCTTCGTATCCGGCTGCGTCAAGTAGGGCTTCTACATGGGCCGGATCGCTCACCGTCATCTTGATCATCCAGCCTTCTCCATATGGATCGCTGTTAACCAGCTCGGGGGCGCCGCTGAGTGCGGGATTCAATTCGGTGATGGTACCACTGACGGGTAAAAAAAGATCGGAAACCGTTTTGACAGCTTCTACCGTTCCGAATACAGCACCGGATTCGAGGGTGCTACCAATTGTATCAACTTCTACAAAAACAATATCTCCCAGCTCGCGCTGTGCATAGTCGGTAATTCCGATGGTGGCCACATTACCTTCGAGGCGAATCCATTCGTGGTCTTTGGTATAGCGGAGTTGAGCGGGGATATTCATACATCAAATTTTTGGAGCACAAACCTACTAATAATGAAGCAAATTAGTTCAGGAGCGTTTGCGTTTGATTAGCTTGGCCTGCAAGATCACTACATCGGTCAAGGGACGGTCTCGGTCGGCTCCCTTACTGGTGGGCACTTCTGCAATGGCCTCAATTACCTCCATCCCCCTTATAACCTCTCCAAAGACCGTATAGTTTTGGTCTAAGTGGGGAACACCCCCCAGGGTCGTGTAGACCTGCCGCTGATCGGCCGGAATTTTTCGTTTGAGCCGGTAGGTCTCTACCGAGTCGAGCCCGGCTTCGGTAAACACCTTGCCCTGGGTCAGGTAAAACTGACTAGCACTACTGGCTTTTTCGGGGTTATTATCGCGGGCAGCGGCAATAACTCCTTTTTTATGAAAGAGGGAGGGTCTGAATTCGGCAGGCACGGTGTAGCCAGGTCCGCCGTTGCCCAGTGGCTTTCCGGCCGGGGCATTGCGACTGTCCGGGTCGCCCGCTTGTATCATAAAATTCTTGATAACCCGGTGAAAAAGGATGTTCTTATAATAGCCCATCTTGACCAGCTTTAAAAAGTTGTCGCGATGCAGGGGGGTCGAATCCGAGAGTCGTACCTGAATACGACCCATAGAGGTTTCGAACAAGACATCGCGTTTGCGGTCTTTGCGGGTAACGATTGAGTCTTTTGATGCTGGTTGAGCAATGGCCTGCCCCAAAAACAGCAGGATCAAAAGCAAAGCAACTAAATTTTTCATAGTGATAAAATGATGATTCAAGTAAAAGGGGACATTCATTTAAAAGGGTTACTATTAAAGGGTAGCTTCTTCGAAATATAATAGTACGTGATCTTTAATAAAGTTTTCTTGCTCGATCATATTTAATGTGGGCAGCGCTTTGAGCTGTCGAAAATGAGGCCAGCCATCTTCATCTACCCGTTCTAATTCGTAATAACCACTCTTGGCCAGCAAGCTGCAGACGGCCACATGCATGAGATCTTGTTTTTGTTCTTTGGTAAACTTTTCTTTGATATCCCCAAACTCTTGTACGCCGATCAAAAATAAAACAGTCTCCAAGTCGGGTTTCTTGCCAAACCGCTCCACTAATTTGGCCTCCAAATTCCACCAGCGCTGCTGCAGGTCGTCTTGTGCTAACATAGAGACAAAGATAAAGCCTGGAGCGTCCATGCACGTTCAAAAGGCGTTTGGCTAAAAAGGAGCCGAGGAGACAAAGGCTTCTTATGTCTTGTTCTTGCCGGGCCGAAGCGGGTAGGTTATATTTGCCACAAATTGGAACGATGCTCACGTTACAGCAACTAAGGCAAGATCCCGCACAAGTAAAGGCCAGACTGGCCAAAAAACATTTTGCCCGCATCGAGCTGGTCGATACCATAATTACACTCGATGACCAGCGCAAGAAATTGCAGTTGGATGG
>CANGYW010000091.1 GCA_947458335.1 Chitinophagaceae bacterium
AGCCGAAACGGACGTTACCGCCCAAACCGACGACAACGACGCTGCGACGCCCGATAACACTCCGCAAGACATTGCCTAAAATTTGTACTTTAGACCTATCAACCCACAAATATGAAATCTTACTTTTTAGCGCTTGCTGTATTACTCACTGCCGTTACCGCATCGGTAGCGCAGAATTACGACCCTGTCAAGACACTGGTCATGCTTAATCAATTCGATAAGGCAAAAACCGATATCGATAAGGCTTTCAATAACCCCAAGTACACGGCAAAACCCGAAGCTTATATTTTAAAATCGATCGTTTATTCTTCGTTAGCAAATACCGACGGGAAAAAAGGTACGCCCGAAGGGGAGCAGTTGATCGCTGATGCCGATGCCGCTTTTGCTAAGTTCAGAGAGATGGATCCTACCATGGCTTTACTTAACGAGTCGATGTACCAAAACAGCGCTGTAAACCTTTATTCAAATTTCTACTCTGGCGGTTATAGTGAATACAGTAAAAAGAATTGGCCCGACGCGCTCACTAAGCTAAAAAAAGCGATTGGCTATTCTGATATTTTGATAAAGCTAAAGCTGTTGACTTCTGCCATAGACACCAACGTACTTATTTTAGCAGGTATTACTGCTGAGTCGGGTGGATTTAAAGACGATGCGTTACAGTATTACCAGAAATTGGCCAATGCCAAAGTGGGTGGCGACGGATTCGAAGGCGTTTATCGTTATCTCATCACTTATTCATTCGGTAAAAAAGATATGGAAGCTTTTGAGCGCTACAAGGCATTGGGCAAAGAAGTATTTCCCAAAAGCGATTACTTCGATTACGATAAAGTGGATTTTGCCGTAGGCTTGGCCAATGGCTTCGATGAAAAAATAAAGGCCATCGATGATCTCTTAGCCACTGATCCCGATAATTTTAAAGCCAATCAAGTGCTGGGAGAGATATTGTACGATACGCTCGATCCCCGTGAGCAAGAAGCCGTTTTACCGGCTAATTATGCTGACCTCGAAAAGAAGATGATAAATGCGTTTAACCGCGCTGCAAAGGCAAGACCCGGTTACGAGATCCCTTACTTATATATCGGCGATCACTTTATTAATAAAGCCGCTATAGTAAGTGAAAAGAGAGACCAGCACGCCCGCGATATGAAAGCGCGTACCAAGCCCGGCACGATGGCCTCAAAAGAAGATATTGCTAAAAGAGATGCCCTCGATAAAGAATATGGGGAAACATTAGAAGGGGCCAAGGATCCTTATGAAGCGGCTGCAGCCATTTTAGCTGCCAGAGGCGAACTAGATACGCGCGACAAGCAACAGTATAAAAAAGCGGCAAGCTACCTGGCCGATATTTTCTCCTTTAAGAAGGCTATGGCCGGAAAGGCTAAGAATACGGCCGATCAGGCCAAATGGGCGGCAGAGGAGAAGAAATGGAACGATCGCTATGAGTCTATTAAGAACTAATCTTATAAGGCCATCCTAAGGGTGGCCTTTCTTTCAATCTATATACTTAACATAATATAAATTATAGGAAATAAGGAAGACTAGTAAAGCATACGAGCCCGTATAGACCCCGGAATCTCTCGCAAAAGAGATAAGGCCCTGGTAGAAAGCTTATGATCTACATCAAGCACAACATATCCAATTAACTCATTGGTTTTTAAGTATTGACCGAGTATATTTATATTATTACTTGAAAGGGCAGTATTGATAGCAGAAAGAACGCCAGGCACATTTTTGTGAATGTGTAAGATACGATGGGCACCGGTCTGTGGAGGCAACGAAAGTGATGGAATGGTATGGGAGCCGTCGCTAAAGCCCGTTTCGAGGTATTGGAAAAGCTTTATGCTGACATCCTCCCCAATATTTTGTTGGGCCTCTTCGGTACTGCCACCAATATGAGGGGTCAGTAGTACGTTTGGTTGATTTTGAAGAGGACAGCTAAAGATGTCGCCGTTTTTCTCGGGCTCCCATGGAAAAACGTCAATCGCTGCTCCGGCAATTTGGCCCGCTTTCATAGCTTGGTGAAGCGCCTCTAGATCGACCACATGGCCTCTTGCATAATTAATAAGTAATGCGCCTTTTTTGCATTGGCGAAGGGTTTGCTTATTAATAAGGTTATTGGTGAGTGTCGTCTCAGGTACATGTAATGTGATAATGTCGGACGTGCTCAATAGCTCTTTTAAAGAGCGACAGCTGGTAGCATTTCCCAACGGAAGCTTATTTTCTATATCGTAAAAGACAACACGCATACCCAGTGCCTCGGCCATAACACTCACTTGACTTCCTATATTGCCATATCCGACGATACCCATGGTCTTGCCCCGCATTTCTCGACTACCCTTTGCTTCTTTTTGCCAATATCCTTTATGTGCAGCCAGATTCTTATCTGGAATACCGCGCAATAACATAATAGATGTTCCTATGACCAGCTCAGCCACTGAACGTGTATTAGAGTAAGGGGCATTAAAAACCGCTACTCCTCTTTGGGTGGCGGCACGAAGATCAATCTGGTTAACACCAATACAAAAACAACCGATGGCTTGCAATTTTTTAGCGGCTGCCAACACATTCTCTGTAATGGCCGTTTTTGAACGAATGCCCAAAATATGAACGTCGCGAACCGCTTCGATCAGTTGTTGCTCACTGAGGGCACGGTTGATCTTTTCGACCTGGGTGTAGCCGTGAGAGCGAAATTTCTTTACTGCGGCATCACTGATATTTTCCAAAAAAAGAATCTTGATTTTATCTTTTGGATAACTGGTTGCCGTATTTCGTTGTTGCGTAGACATCTTTTCGAAATAAAAAATTTTACTGTAAACGAACTTGAACAAATATACTTGTAAATAGCAGGAACCCTATCTTTGAACACCCTTGAAAAATAATTTAATATACACACTGTTTGCGTTGTTGCTACTAATGAGCGGTAGTACGTCTTGCGGACTTGTCGAAGAAAGAGCCACTACTAAAAATAACTATACCCCTCCCACTCCACTTGCTATAAGCGATGCCGAAAAGATGCGCTATAACGAGTTGCTAACAAACTATTTTGACAGCACGCTGCTGGGGCCCTATCGTAATTTTAATGGAGGAATTCTAGTGGCCAAAGGGGGAACTATCCTCTACGAAAAGTACCAAGGCTTTGAGGATCTACCCGGCCGAAGCCGTACGCTAAGCGCCAATAGTTCGCTGCACATTGCTTCTTCTACCAAACCCTTTACGGCCATAGCTATTTTACGCCTCGTAGAACAAGGAAAGGTCTCGCTTGCAGATACCATCAACCAATTTTTTCCTGCCCTTCCCTACCCCTCTATTACCATACGCGATCTGCTTTCTCATCGAAGCGGACTACCCAACTATCTATACTTTATGGAGACCTCATCTTGGAATAAGGAGCGCATGGCCACCAACCAAGATGTACTTAATATAATGTGCGAGGAACAACCGGCTCGCCATGCTGCCCCTAACAAACGATTCGAGTACTGCAATACCAACTACGTGCTGCTCGCTCTGATAGTTGAGAAGATCTCGGGTGTCTCGTATCCTCGTTTTTTACAAGAAACTATTTTCGAGCCACTGGGTATGAATCATACGTTTGTCTATCAACCGAAGCTTGCCAAGCGTAGTACTCCATCTTATCAACCCAATGGACGTCTTTGGCCCCTTGACTATCTCGATTTGACCTATGGAGATAAAAACATTTACAGCACCCCGCAAGATTTGCTCAAATGGGATCAGGCCTTGTACACCGATCAATTAATAGATTCTGCTCTTTTGCATCAAGCTTTTCAGGGCTATAGTTTCGAACGACCCGGCACCCATCACTATGGGCTGGGGTTTCGATTAGAGTTTTTGCGCAATGGAAAAAAGGTAATTTATCATTTTGGAAGATGGCACGGCAACAATGCTGCCTTTACCCGATTGGTAGAAGAAAAAGTGGTGGTTATTATCTTAGGCAACCGCTTTAACCGGGGTATATACTCGGCCGCACATCACAGTTATGACCTCTTTGGTAATTATTATAATCAAGACGAGCGACAAGAGGATCAGTAAATCATTATTCCAACCAGTAAGCGGCTAAGAAATATCCCAGCAAAGGCATTCTGCTCATTGCTGTTTTCAATATTATTTCTGAACTTACGAGCTATGAAGATCTTTAGCGCTGAGCAGATCAAGGCTTGGGATGAGTATACCATGCGCGAAGAACCCATTACGTCCGAACAGCTAATGGAGCGAGCGGCGGGTCGTTGTTTTGCCTGGGTGGTAGCACAATTTCCGAGTCAGTCAAGTTTTACAGTTTGCTGCGGCAAGGGTAATAATGGGGGCGATGGGTTAGTGATAGCCCGTCTACTAGCGCAGCAAGGAAAAACAGTTTCGGTATATGTACTGGAGTTTGGTTATCTGGGCACTCCCGATTTTCAACTGAATCTTTCTAGGCTGCATCAGTTTTCTCAAGTCAGCATTCGGTTTGTGCAGTCTGTCGATCAGCTACCCGTATTTGATTCTACTACTCCCGTTATTGATGCCTTGTATGGAACGGGTCTTAATCGTGGTCTCGAAGGAATTAGTGCAGCCTTTGTTCAACAAATCAATGCGTCGGGCTGTGTTTGCATCTCCATAGATTTACCAAGTGGACTTTTTGCCGATCGATCTTCGGTCTTACATCCTGTTGTTAAGGCCACCTATACACTTTGTTTACAATCGTATAAATTGGCTATGCTTATGCCTGAAAATGATGTTTATCTCGGGCAAGTACACTTACTTGATATTGGATTACATCCTGGATTTTACGAGTATTCCCATTCTAAATTTGAACTTCAATTACTGGACGATATAAGGGCACTCAAACCCACTCGCACCAAAAGCGCTCATAAAGGAAACTTCGGTCATGCCCTCTTAGTAAGTGGCCAGCTGGGAAAAATGGGAGCCGCCGTACTAGCAGCAAAAGGTGCTCTACGCTCAGGACTTGGACTGTTGACCTGTCAGGTACCCGCTGCAGGACTAAACATTCTGCAAACTGCTGTACCCGAAGCCATGTGTTCAGTTGATACCCAGCAAGACTATATCAGCCAATTACCTAAAAACCTTTCTATATTTCAATCAATCGGAGTTGGCCCTGGAATCGGTACTAAAGCCGAGACCATTGCAGTCCTTGATGAACTTCTTTCCTCTTTTACCAAGCCAATAGTTATTGATGCCGATGCCCTAAATGGGTTAGCCCTACATTCCTCTTTACTAACTAAAATTCTAAAGGGCAGTGTGCTGACCCCTCATCCCAAAGAATTTGAAAGACTTTTTGGAAAGTGTGATAATGACTTTGAGCGCTTGCAAAAAGCTATTGATAAATCTATCCATTATCAGGTCTTTATAGTTTTAAAGGGGCGCCATACCCAGATCGCTTGCCCAGATGGCTCCCTATTTTTTAACGGAAGTGGAAACTCCGGAATGGCCACCGGGGGTATGGGCGATGTACTAACCGGTATATTAACCGGACTTATGGCGCAAGAAATGCCCGTACAGAGTGCCGTACGACTAGGGGTTTATTTACATGGCTTGGCGGGCAATCTGGCTGCCCACGCCTTATCAGAGCCGGCCCTGCTTCCCAGCGACCTTATAGACCACCTAGGAGCGGCCTGGTTAGCCCTTGATTAATAGGTGCTGACCCCCTATCTTTGCCGCCCGAACAACCCCCCTTTTTGTGGGGCCTTATCTCTATAAAACTGAACTGCAGAAACAACAATTATGGACAAGTTAATTTATCTGGTTCCCCTGTCTGGTGTAATTGGACTCCTCTACACCCTTGTTAAATTTAATTGGGTTGCCAAGCAAGACGCCGGCACCGACCGTATGAAAGAGATCAGCACCTACATTGCCGAAGGTGCCATGGCCTTTCTAAAAGCCGAATGGAAGATCCTGGGCTACTTTGTGGTAGTCGTGGGAATGTTGCTGGCGCTGATGGCTAGCTCTAACCCTCACTCTCATTGGTTGATAGCCGTTTCTTTTGTGGTGGGCGCTGTCTTTAGCGCAACAGCCGGTTATATTGGAATGAAGATCGCCACACTAGCCAATGTCAGAACTGCACAAGCAGCTCGCACAAGTCTGAGTAAAGCACTTAATGTATCCTTTACAGGTGGTGCTGTTATGGGACTTGGGGTATCGGGATTGGCCGTGCTAGGATTGGGCAGTCTCTATATTATTTTAAAACAAGTATTTGCCCCCGGCGCTGCTGTTAACTCCGATGAGATGATCAAGACCATCGAAGTTTTAACCGGTTTTTCGCTGGGTGCTGAATCGATCGCACTTTTTGCCCGTGTGGGTGGCGGTATCTATACTAAGGCTGCCGATGTGGGAGCAGACCTTGTCGGAAAAGTTGAAGCCGGAATTCC
>CANGYW010000092.1 GCA_947458335.1 Chitinophagaceae bacterium
AAAATTTGCGGTACTTTGCACTTAAATCAGCATTGAGCATGGCAACTATTCTTCCGGTACGAGGCAAGCACCCGCAATGGGGTACAAACTGTTTTTTAGCGCCCAACGCCACGGTAATAGGTGAGGTGCTGATGGGAGATGACTGCAGTGTTTGGTTTAATGCGGTAGTTAGGGGCGATGTAAATTTTATCCGCATGGGCCATAAAGTCAATGTGCAAGATGGCGCCTGCATCCACGCTACGTTTGAAAAATGTGGTACCACCATTGGCAATAACGTCTCTATTGGGCATAACGCCATCGTTCACGGCTGCACCCTTCACGATAATGTACTGGTGGGTATGGGAGCCATTGTTATGGATAAGGCTGTAGTACATTCCAATACTATTATTGCAGCGGGCGCCGTTATATTAGAAAATACTATTTGTGAACCAGGCAGTATCTATGCCGGCGTACCCGCTAAAAAGGTAAAGGATATTTCGGGCGAACTGATCGAAGGAGAGATCCATCGAATTGCTCAAAACTATGTCCGCTACTCCTCTTGGTTTACAAACCCCGATGCAACAACCCCATGAAAAAAAAGATACTACTACTGTCGCTGGTCTGTGTTTGCTGCAGCTCTTGCAAGCTTTGGCATAATGTCTTTCCTCCCAAACTTACCTATGGTCAACCTATTGGAGCCGAAAAGATCATCAATGGCGATCCCAAGGCAGAAAAACAGCTAAAGAAACAACCCAAGTTCAAATACTAATACAACATAATACTAACAGCCCTAGGGCGGGCAACGATCGTCACTTGAACGCTTTTAGTATTGCTTTTCTTCTATTGAATCCAAAATAGAGAGATAACTGATGTAACGATCCTCGTGGATGTGCCCTTCTTGTACGGCTTTTTTAACAGCGCAGCCTGGTTCGTTATAGTGCTGGCAATTATTAAACTGGCAACCCGGCAGCAGTGGCTTCATCTCCAAAAAATAATGCGAGAGCTCTTGCTTGCTAATATCGACCAGCCCAAATTCGCGCATGCCCGGCGTATCGATAATCTTACCCCCTTGTGGCAAATCGAACATTTCGGCAAACGTAGTGGTATGTTGTCCTTTTCCGCTCCACCCGCTTACATCTTGTGTCTTGCGATTCATGCCCGGAAACCAGGTATTGAGCAAACTCGATTTGCCTACCCCGCTATGACCAGAAAGCAAGGTCGTTTTATTCGTAAGCGTGTCCTGTAAGGCATCCATCCCCTGCCCACTAACGGCACTTACCAGCAGTACCCGATAGCCAATCGATTCGTACATGGCACGTAGCGCTTCGTATCGATCCATTTCTTTTTGCCGGTAAAGATCGACCTTGTTAAAAACGATCAGTGGCGTTACATGATACATGGCAGCAGCCACTAAAAATCGATCGATGAATCCTTGTGAGGTTTTAGGCTCTTTGAGGGTAGCCACCAGCAAGGTTTGGTCTAAATTAGCGGCCACAATATGATGCTGGTGCTTATGGCGAGGACTTTGCCGATTGATATAATTATGGCGGGGTAAGATGTCGCTAATAACGGCTGTGGCAGCCGCTTCGGATTCGATCTCAAAACTAACCAGATCTCCTACCGCTACCGGATTGGTCGACGTAATCTCGTCGAGCTTGAGCACCCCCTTCATACGAGCATTCCAAAACTGTGCTTTATCGTCGCGAACGATATACCAGCTACCCGTAGATTTATAGACCAGTCCTGTCATTTACGATAGATATTTTCCTACAATAGGCATTCGTCTACCCACTCCAAAAGCTTTGGGTGAAATACGAATTATTGGACAAAATTGGTTACGCTTGTACTCGTTCTTATTCACCATTTCGAGTACACGGTCTACTAGGGCCGATTCGTATCCGAGTTGTTTGATGGCTGCAGGCGATCGCCTTTTTTCGATATACTGGTACAAGATGTGATCGAGCACATCGTATGCAGGAAGTGAATCCGTATCGAACTGATCAGGACGAAGCTCGGCAGATGGGGGCTTGCAAATAATGGAGTGTGGAATCAATTCGGCATCGCGATTGATATACCGAGCCAGCGCATAGACTTGTAACTTATAACAATCGCCGAGCACGCCCAGTCCTCCGGCCATATCTCCATAAAGCGTACCATAACCAGTGGCCAACTCACTCTTGTTAGAGGTGTTGAGCAACACATACCCAAATTTATTGGCTAGCCCCATCAACATATTTCCTCGGGTGCGACTTTGTAAATTTTCTTCGGCTAACCCCGGTGGCAGTTCTCCAAAACTTTCTTTTAGTACTCCCAATAACGAATCAACTACCGGTTGAATGGAGATGAGCTGGTACGGATTTTGTAATCGCTGGCTAAGCAGCTCGGCATCGCGTACACTATGATCGCTCGAATAGACCGATGGCAAAAGCACGGCCTTTACATTTTCTTTTCCGAGAGCCTCCACTGCCAATGCTTGTGTCACCGCGCTGTCAATACCGCCGCTGCTGCCCAAGATGGCCTTGGTAAATCCCATCTTGAAAAAATAGTCACGGATTCCATTGACGATAGCGTCTTTGATCTCTCCGGTACAGAGATCGGGCTCTAATCGGAGCGGATCAAGCTCGTTATCGGGAAGCTGCGCAGCGGTTTGCAAGGGAGTCTCAACAAAGGAGCCGTCCTCGCTCCACGTAACAAACTGCAAGGCCTCTTTAAATAAGGGCAGTTGTGCTACCAGGTTTGCTTCTTTATCCATTACCAATGATCCTCCATCAAAAACAATCTCGGTTTGACTACCCACTGCGTTGCAGTAAACGAGTGGAATATGGTAGCGAAGCACATTTCTTTTTACAATGGCTTTACGGTCTTCGACATGCGTATAATCAAAGGGGGATGCCGATAAATTGATGATGATATCGGGCTGCTGGCCGATCAGCTGGTCCATAGGACAATGCGTATAGAGTGGATTGTCTCCCAGATTCCAAATATCCTCGCAAAGAGTTACGGCCAGTTTCTTTCCCTTAAAATTGATCAGTTTCCAGTCGTGTGCCGGTTCAAAATAGCGGTACTCATCAAATACATCATAGGTTGGAAGACAGGTCTTGTGCACCACGGCCCGTATTTCGCCGTCATGTAAAAAGTAAGCGGCATTGAACAATCGTTTTCCTTTCGACGAGGGATTCCGATCGGGTGCGCCAACCAATACGCCGATGCCATGGGTGTGAGGCTTGATGCTGTCAAGGGCATCGCGACACTGGTCGATAAAGTCATCGAATTCCAAAAAATCGCGGGGCGGGTATCCGCAGATCGCCAGCTCCGAAAATACAATTAACGCAGCCCCTCCCAGTTTGGCCGCAGCAATCGCATCGATGATCTTGCCGGTATTTCCTGCAAAATTGCCGATGTGATAGTTCTGCTGCGCAATGGCGATCTTCATACTGCAAAAGTACGCCATTGTTTTGTAGCGTACCTTTGAACGATGCAAAGATCCTATGGGGTATGGCTGCTTTGTTGGATACTGCTACAAAGCTGCACAAATAGTAACCCTGCACCCGATGTTAGCGATATTAAAGTAACCGTGCGCCTCTCTCGGTTCGACAGCGCTTTTTTTGCACTCGATACCCAGCGCCTTACCCCGTCGCTCGATTCATTATCAAAAAAATTTGCTGGATTCTACCCTGAGTATATGCAGTATATTTTGGGTGTAAGCGGAGACCCGGCCGATAGCGCCACCTTGCAGACTACCCTTCTTTTTTTGCGCAGTTATAAAAGCATCAATGATTCGTTACAACTTCGTTTTTCCGATACCCGTGCTCTCGAAAAAGAGCTAGCCACCGCTTTTCGCTATGTAAAATATTACTTTCCGACCTATACTCCCGGAACCATTACCCTTTACACCGGACCCTTTGATGCGCCGGGCGTAGCCACCGTTCGCAGCGGAACAGCTCTGGGCTTACAACAATTTGCCGGAGAAGATTTCTTCGCCTATCAAACCGCCGAAATACAAGCATTATATCCTACTTACCTAAGCAAACGGTTTGCACCTCCTTATATGGTGCCGGGCGTTATCAAGGCCATTGCCGAAGATATCTTTCCCCTGCAGACCGCCGAGCTGCCCCTGGTAGAACAAATGGTAGAAAAAGGAAAATATTGGTATCTATCCTCATTGCTACTACCTGACCATCCCGACTCGGTGATCACAGGCTACACGTCGCAACAAATGCAGTGGTGTCAAGAGAACGAGGGGCTCATCTGGAGTCATTTACTCAAGAACGAAGATCTTAATTCACTCAACCCCGTGGTTATCCAGACCTACTTGGGCGAAGCGCCATTTACACAAGGATTATCACAGGAGTATTCACCCGGTAACCTGGGTGCCTGGATTGGCTGGCAGATCGTAAAAAAGTTTGTGGCCGGTCACAAAGACCTTACCCCCGAAGCGATCATGAAAACAAATCCATCGACCATTTTAGAGCAGGCTAAATACAAGCCCAAATAAGTGCTAATTATGCTTGAATGGAACGATCATTTCAAAACTGGGGATCGTAACCGTAAAGAATTGACGAGTCTCTAGATTTTCCATCTGATAGGTGCCATACATACGCCCCATTTCGGTGCGCAGGTTACAGCCGCTTACATACTGGTAGCGCTCCCCCGGTTGAAGTACAGGCTGCACGCCTACAACCCCTTCTCCCTCTACTTCGCGGTGCGTGGCGTTGCTATCGAAAATAAACCAGTGACGACGATGCAGCTTTACCGGAAAGGAATTGTAATTCTCCAACACAATTTTGTAGGCGAACATGTATTCCGATTGCATAGGATTACTGTAGTCCTCTTGATAAAAGGTCTCTACGCTCACCTGTACACCCGCTGATATCATCGAAGCCATGGTATAAAATTAGTAAAATCGACAAGCTTCGCATTAAGTTTTTGCTGCTTACCTTTGCAGCGTAAAAATCAGTATTTATGAAGATTGCAGTTGCTAAAGGAGACGGTATAGGACCAGAAATTATGGAAGCGGTCTTGCGCATTTTTGAGGCCAACCAGGTTCCCTTGCAGTACGAGATGGTAGAGATGGGAAAATGGGTTTTTGATAAAGGTTTTAACAATGGAATGACCCCAGAAGCTAAACAAACCATCGAACACCTAGGACTTCTCTTTAAAGGACCCATGGAAACGCCAAAGGGTAAAGGAGTAAAAAGCATCAATGTTACGGCTCGCAAAACCTGGAATACATACGCCAATAAACGCGTTTTTACCTCTTTGCACGGAGTTGATACTGTATTCAGCAAGGCTGGTATCCCCATCAATATCACGATCGTTCGCGAAAATATAGAAGACACCTACGGGGGTATCGAGCACATGCTCACCCAAGACGTAGCGCTGTGTCGTCGCTTTATTACCAGACCCGGCACCCTGCAAGTTATGCGGTATGCCTTTGAAATGGCCAGCAAGAAAAATGCAAAACGAATCAGCTGCGGACACAAGGCCAACATTATGAAGATCACCGATGGTCTTTTTTTGGAATGTTTTTACGAAGTGGCCAAAGAGTACCCGCATCTAAAAGCAGATGATATTATTGTGGATGACCTTTGCATGAAACTTGTTACCCGCCCCGACCTATTCGATGTGGTCGTGTTGCCAAATCTGCAAGGAGATATTGTATCCGACCTTTGCGCCGGCTTGGTAGGAGGATTGGGCTTTGCCCCCTCGGCCAATATCGGCGATCATATCTCGATCTTCGAAGCCGTGCACGGAACAGCTCCGGATATTGCCGGAAAAAATCTGGCCAATCCCACAGCGCTGTTGCTCAGCGGTCTGGCCATGTTGCGACATGTTGGCCTTTACGAAAATGCTGCTACCATCGAAAACGCACTACGTTACACGCTAGAAAGCGGTGTACACACAGGTGATTTTGGTGATAAGACCACACCAGCTGTCAACACCATCGAATTTGCCGATGCTATCATTGGCAATTTTGGAAAAAAACCTCAACAAGGCGCTGTAGAATTTACGGGCCAGGGTAAACCCTACCAACCCGCCGCTGCTATTGATCAACATCCTATGCTGGAGTCCCTTGTTCAAAAGAGTGAGGCAATCGTAGGTGCCGATCTTTTTGTACAGAGCAATCAACAACCTTTAGAACTGGCAGCGCTTTGTCAAAAAGCAACCGGTGATCTATTTAAACTAATCATCATCAGTAACCGAGGCACACAAGTATGGCCTACGGGATCGGTATACACTAATCTGGTTAACCAATACAGAGTTCGATTTGAAAGCATAGACGGAAGATCGCTGCAACAATCCGATATTATTGCACTGTACGATCGCGTTAGCCAACTAGTTAAAGTTTGTTCG
>CANGYW010000093.1 GCA_947458335.1 Chitinophagaceae bacterium
CAATCCTAATTGTGCAGAAGATTCTGTTTATCCAGCCGATCCGGACAGCGATTACGGTTGGGAAAAACTGTTTAGCGAACGACTTTACCAGACATAATTGATCGCTTGCCATCGTGGTTCAAGCTTTAATGTGCCAGATAGCATCAAAATGGCACAAAGCAGTAGGTGTACCCCCAGATCGCCTCTTTTATATTCTAGGAGTGGAATATTGCCAAACAACTGCCACTTTGCCAACGCTGGAAACCATAAAGTAAACAAAAAACAAACAGTGACGACTATCGGAAACCAAGCATAGAGCGTGACAATTTTGGTACGGAGCTCTTGTAATCGCTCGGGATATAAAAAAGGAATCAGCAGTAAAAAAGCATAATTGAAAATGAAACTATCGCGTATTACATCAAGGAACGGATAAGATAAAAACCCGCGCAGCATCCACAAAAAATTAAACCCAATGAGAACGGCCAACCATTTTGTGCGCCGGTCCCAGCTGATCTCAATTATCTTTCTTTCTCGCCAAATAAGCAACGCGCCGAGCACAAGTGTAATCTCCGAAAAATAACCATACGAGATACCCTTGTTAAAGAACAAGTACAAGGCGTAGACTACAACCAGCCACTTAAAAAAGTAATCTTTTACCTTCATGAGAAATAACAAATAGTGCGGTTTCTGATATCCAGCAATCGTATCCACCAATACTTTGTTCGTTGCTTTTTATTAAAAGGATCGATAGTGCTTTCACTTACCACTTGCGAAATAAGCTCGGAGCTTACCCCTCCTACCCTTAACGCTCCCTTCTGTACGTAGCGCTTAAATTCATCTACCGGGTAGCGCAACTTTCCGGTTTGCTGCAGTAAATAACGGGCTGCCTTTCGGTTGATACTATAGCCATGTGCACAACTAACCGACCGCATTAGGGGCGTGCCAATTCGATAGCCATCACCAATATCTTGCTCAGTGCTACGAAGTAGACGCATATATCCATGCCAGCCCCCCCAAAAGAAAAGATCGTATGATTTGGCAGCAGCGCCGAACTGTGTCGATAAAATATAATAATTATTGATTTGACTATCGGACTCCAAAATCAAAAAGTGTTCCTGCTCATCTCCCTTATGCGTTGCGATTTTTCGCCAGATGCAACGGTTCGAAAGTAAAATACCAATCTCCCCGTCTAAAAAATCGGTTTGGTAACGCTGTCTGGCCTTTTCTTTAATCTGCTTTAAAAAGGGAATTTTTTCACGAGAGGGATAAATCGCCTTCGCTTTTTTTAGGCCGGGTAATTCCTTAAGCAACTCCTGCACGTGGGATGCTCTTTTTTCTTCGTGATCCGCCGTTATTACAAATCCCTGGAGCATGACAATTAGCTTGACTTATTTTTTTACCCACGATAGCAAAATAGGAGGAATAAATTGCTTGACCTTGTCTTGCCAGCGAACGGAAGGGGCCACAACCTCTTTTTCGTAGCCCGCCCTGGCCTTAAAAAGTGTGGAGTGATCTGCAAGTGCAGGATCAATCTCACTAGCCGGGCGACCGTTGCTGTAATAATAAAGGGCAATTGATTTTCTACTCTCGCCCTCGGGACAGGTAAGTGCATCGGGATGACCATGGTAAGAAGTATCTGTAGTACTGAACATGGCCAGGGTATTAAAGGCCGGTAAGATGCGTTGTTTGGCTTCTTTCATGTCTTTATCCCAGAGTTCGAAATGACCGCCATACTCCTCTTTCCAGTTATTATTGAGATAGATCAAAATATTAAGTCGCCGATCTAGTCCTGTAAGAGAGTGTTTATTAAAATCGGCATGCACTTTTAATAAGCCCCCTCTTTTGATCTCGTGTAAGCCTCCGCCAATCAAATAAGGATCACCGAGTAATGTTTCCTTAATAGAAGTACTCTCTTGTAAAAACTCCAAAAAAGGAGCTGACTGCAAAAACCAGATCAGCTCTTTGGTCTTGGGCCCAAAATCGGCTTCGCCCTTAGAAGCAAATTTTTTTTCGTTAGGATTATTGTAGTGTAAGGCACTGCGGGTAGCCAGATCGGGAAATTCTTCTCTTACCTGCTGCAAAAAAGCAGGATTAAAAAAATTTTCAAAATAAATATGTGGAAAAGGTGATGCACCGCCGTATTGCTGCTTGTATTGCCGGGCAACAGCCGCCAGGTCTTGAAAGTTGGGAGCCAAAAAACTATGCATATGCAATTACACGCTGTTTGAGTTGATAAAATACGTAGAGCGGGTTAAATATAAGACTAGTTGTGGCAAAAAGCAATAAAGAGGCCCAGACCGCCCCGGGCAGCCCGGCCCATTGAATAAAGTAAACGGTTGCTACCAGCGATAAAAAACTCTGCACTGTAGAAACAATCGAAGGCAAGCGGTTAAACTTTAATCCCAACAAAAACACTACTGAGACATGATCGATAACCAACAAGAACACATAGAGCGCATAGACTTTAAAGACTGTATTACTCTCTACCGTATTGTATCCGCTCCACCAATTGAAAAAATTATTCCCCATCAAAAGCATGCCTGCAAAAACTAACAACGAAAAGACAATCACTCGTAGTAATACTTTTTTAAACGTTTGCAGTAGCTGGCTCCAGTGCTGTTCGGCTTGCAGCATAGAGATAGCAGGAAATAACACCTGCGTAAAGTTGGTCATAGCCGTACGGATTACTTCGAAGAACTTAAAGACCAACAAAAATATCGTCATTTGACTTACAGATAGGTAATGACTGAGTACCAAGATCTGAACATTGTACGCAATTACCGAGGCCAGCATACTTTGAAAATACCAGAAACTATAGCGTAGCTGACTGCCCAGCTCCTTTACCTTAAAAGCGGCTAGACTAATCGAAAGATCGAGCTCGCGGCGGGTTACTGCATAAAGGTTACCTACAAAAGCTACATTGACCAGCAGCGTTACTAGCAGCAACCACTCCGGCTGTTGGCTGCTACTCACTACATAGAGCAACCCTGCTTCTAGCAGTGTTCTGCCTACTCTGATCCATTTGGAGAGATAAATTTTATTGACCGACTGCAAGATGGCCTCAAACAAGAGTGCCAACATATTTTGGGCTACAAGTAGCGCCAAGAGCAAAGCCAAAAAGAGGTAAGAAGAAGATACCTTTACCCATCCCCACGCAAACAAACCCCAAAAGACCGGTAGCGCGATTAAAAAGACCAACGGGCTATAAAAAAAAACCGCATTGATCAGGGCCGATCTTTTTTCAGGCTCCTGAATAATGCGGTGACAAAGACCTGTATTTAATCCAAAATCAACTATCGAAGCAATCAACACCAGATTTAGCAGAACCCCGTAGGTACTAAACTCGGCCTCGCCCAACCGCTGAACCAAGAGCGGAGTTAGTAAAAGTAGCGAGAGAGCGGTGGTACCTTGTGAAGCAAAGGTGGCCACCAGATTTTGAAAATAGCGACGATGTTGGGTTAGAAACAAAAAGCGTAAACTCATTTAGGTTCGGCAAGCGCAGATTTGGGCTTGAACCCAAATTTACAATCACAAAAGGGCCAACCGATCTTTTCACCGAACTTTTTGATCTTTTGATTAAGACCCGTCTTAGGCCAACGCCATTGTAGCGTCCAGGGTAGCTCGTATTGAGCCGAGAAGGTCATGTTCATTACATTTTTATCGGAAGACGAAGGACCATAGGTGCCCCCGTCTATCTTGACCCATTGGTAATTAAGTGATACTCCCTTATTAATAGCAGCACTTAAGTATAAGCCGGCAATTCGCCATTGCAAATGCGCCCCATAGGTAAAACTAACCCAGGGCTTGTAAAAGGCTCCATAGCCCAGCTGGCCCGATAGTTGTTGCAAATAATGCATGTCTTTGTTATGCACCCATCTTTCACCATGTAACCCAATGCGGTTCGTTTTATTGACCCAGCTGATGCCAAAGAACTGGCTATTACTCCCGGGGCCAATACCAGCACCCAGCAATTGCCCTTGGTTCGTGTATCCTTGGCGAACCTGTGCATGTGTATACCATCCATTTATCTTAGGATTTCCAAATGGAGAGGCATCATTATATAACAGTCGAGGATCGGGTAACTGCAGATGAGAAAGCTCCATGCTTACCTCTATATAATTATTCTTGTTGAGCTTCATCCACTTTCTGAGCCCCACCACATAACCAATGGGTACAGTATCTCCGGCCAATGACCAGGGGGTAGGCAAGCGATCGGCACGACCAAATTCGCCATAGATCTCTGCCCGGTCTTTAGGCATGCTGTAGCGAAAAAACAGTGATCCCAAGCTCGTTCCTTTTCCTTTTACAATGGTGGGAGTAAAGGGATAAACAGGAATGGGGGTGCCGTCTTTTTGCTCGTAGGTTACATAGCCATAATAGGCCGCAGCATAACCCAGTGAAAGTTGGGGTATCCACTTAGGTTGCCAGCTGAACACGAACCCCAGCATTTGACGACGGATATTTTCTTTGGGTACATAAGCCCCTGGCCAAAATTGCTGCTGGCGAATATTTTCGAAGGGTTCTACTCCAGAAGAATCCAGTTTACCAAAGACCGCCTGCATTTCGATGGCTCCAAAAATAGTTTTAACAGGGCGCACCGTTTTTAGATCGGCATGCAAAAAACCCGGTGCGTTGTTGGTCATAATCAGAGAATTTCTTCTGCCAGGCCCCCACCAGATATTCTCATTCGATAACCCTACCGACAAATGATCGAATACTAACCGAGCCGCCGATTGCCCTAAAAAGAATTTTTCGATAGGAGCAACACCATGTTGCCAAGGCCAGTCAATAACATTAAGCTGCTGAAAATACAGCCGTGTAAAATGATTTGGCTCTCTAAATTGATCACTAATAGAGGCCTGAGCCAGATTTTCTACTTTGAGATACTCGGGCTGAAAGTCAACCAGCAACCTACCCAGTTTAACTTGTACCCCGGCCGTGAATCGCTCTTGCCAACCTGTAGCAGAGTAAAAACTCTCATTGTTAAGTGAAAGAGGTACCGAATCGTGATACATGCGGCTATACCCCACTCGCTTTAGCGCTATCCAATTTTTTTTGGCACCCTGCCAAACCTCGGGCATAAGTGGCCGAATGGTAAAGGAATAATCGCCGAGATTAAGTTCTTTTGATTTTACCGTATCTAAAATCTGGATAGTTCGCAACCCATCGGCCATATCGATTTTTTGCAACAGACCATTGTATTGGCCAAAGACAGCAGTGCCTACCGTAGTCAGCAAAAGAGCTTGCCACAAAATAATATGTTTAAAAACCCCTCTCACCAGAAATAAGATAATTGTAAATAAGAGTAAAAGTTATCGCGTAGCTGATCTTTTTGCCAAGCATAATTTTTAGAGCGCGTTAGTTGCAGATCGGCACTAAACATAAAACGCCCCAGCCGGTAGCGACCATTGATACCATAGGCCCACTCGTTCCAAAATTCATTACGCAAGGCGAGAGGCGTAGGGCCCGCCAATGCCCTGGAATCATGCTGAATTCTTTGCACCAGTACTCCCAACCGCTTAAAGCCGCTTACCCAAGTGGTCTTGAGGGTTTGCACATTATTACCCATTCCGCTGCCAGCTCCTAAGATTTGGCGTTGGTGAGTCATTCCTTGCCTTACACCACTATGCTCATACCAATTGCCCGCATTTCTTAACACGTAATCGACGGGCTGGGCCATGTGGGTGTATTCGCTACTCAACTCTATATAGTCGTTATTGCGAAGCGTAAACAGCTTTTTAGCTCCTACCACATAGGCCGAGGCATGTACCGGATCTAATCCAAAATCCCGAAAGTTATCTTTATGATCGTTCCAGCCATACTCAAAATAAAACTCGGCATGTGCCTTGGGGAATAACCAGCGGGTAAATAAGCTAAGTTGTTGATCTCGATTTACAGCAACCGGATCATCTCCCTTCGATTTAAAAATATTGGTCAGCACCGGAAAGTAACGCTGAATAATCTGTCCGCCCAGGGCCTGAAAATCTTTTTTATATACCTGAAAAGCGCGGGTACCCCCTATGTAAAAGTTCTTAAAAAAACTAGGTTGATACGTTACCACTACGGCGTTTACGTAACGCCACTGATCCGTTAGCGTTGCAGGTTTTAAATGAAAGTTCTCGTACAGACCAGCCGAGGCGGAATCCTCATCTAATGTGCCGGCTACCAGCTGGGCCTCGAACGATCCAATCGGCAAGCAAAAAGGTTGTGTAGTACCAATGGTAAAATGTGTAAACCCCGGAGCATTATTAGAGAGCAACAGGCTGCTAAATTGGCCTGGCCCCCACCAGAGATTTTGTGTAGAGGCGCCCATGGCAAAACCACCCACA
>CANGYW010000094.1 GCA_947458335.1 Chitinophagaceae bacterium
AATTTACGTAGTGCCATACTTCTTTTTTTTATTCAACATTAGCGGCTGTTGAGGCCATTCATTTTTAAATTAGATCGTTGCGTACAGATCGATATTCTCTCCTTCGGCAACCGTTACAAATGCTTTTTTATAGGCGGGCTTACGACCTGACACAACACCACTTTTGGTAAAACGGCTTTTGTGCTTACCGGGCACCACAGATGTGTTAACGTTGGTGACGGTTACGCCATAGAAACTCTCGACCGCTTTTTTGATCTCGAGTTTGTTGGCCTTGCGGGCTACTTTAAAAGCATAACGACGCAGCTTTTCCTGTTGGCCATTGGCCTTCTCAGTCAGGATGGGCTTGATCAGTATTTCAGAAAGTTTCATGTCTACTTATTTATTCAGTTAATTAAGCCTCGGCAGTTTCGTCCTCGGCAAAGATCTTAGCAGCGCTCTCGGTCATAACCAGTACCTCCGAGTTAACGATGTCGTAGGTATTAATGTCGCTCAGCAATACACCCAGTACAGAAGGTACATTGCGGAGTGAACGCTCTACATTATCGTTGTATTCGGGAGATACAAAGAGTGTCTTTTTATCCGCCACTTTAAGATTGCCTAAAATCTCCATGAACTGCTTGGTCTTGGGAGACTCCATAGTAATATCTTCTACTACCACGATCGCTTTTTCTTGTGCTTTATAGCTAAGTGCAGAGATCTTGGCCAGGTCTTTAACCTTACGATTCAGTTTGATATCGTAGCTGTGGGGCTTGGGACCGAAGATGGTACCGCCTCCTTTGTACAAGGGGTTACGGATATTACCCTTACGGCTACCACCGGTTCCTTTTTGCTTGTGAAGCTTACGGCTTGCCCCTTTTACTTCGGCGCGGGTCTTTACCTTGTGGGTACCCTGACGCTGCGCAGCGAGATACTGCTTAACAGCCAGGTAAATCACGTGATTGTTAGGAGCCGCACCAAAGATCTCCTCTGGTAATTCTACCGAGCGACCGGTATTGCTTCCCTTCGTATTTAAAACTTCGATTTTCATTTTCGTATGAGTTTATCAGCGCGCGGGGGCGAACTTATTTTTGAATGAGTACAATTGAACCGTTATGGCCGGGAACCGATCCGCTGACCAGAATATAATTTTTATCGGCAAAGATTTTGACCACTTTGAGACCTTTCATCTTTACGCGGTCATTTCCCATACGACCTGCCATGCGCATCCCCTTCATAACGCGGCTGGCGTCAGAAGAGTTACCCAACGATCCGGGAGCACGCTGACGATCGTGTTGACCGTGTGATTGCTGACCCACACCGGAGAAGCCGTGACGCTTGACCACCCCCTGAAAACCCTTTCCCTTAGTGGTACCCACCACTTCGATGGTTTCACCTTCGGCAAAAATGTCTACGGTAACGGTCTCACCGATATTCTTGGTAACAGAGAAATCACGAAACTCTTTCGAGAAACGCTTGGGAGAAGTTTGTGCTTTGGAGAAGTGATTGATGGCGGCGCTAGAAGAATTCTTTTCTTTTTTCTCGCCAAAAGAAAGTTGTAATGCGCTGTAGCCGTCGGTCTCTTTTGTTTTGACCTGAGTAACGACACAGGGACCTGCTTCAATAATAGTGCAGGCTGTTTGTTTTCCGGTGGGATCGAAGATGCTGGTCATTCCGACCTTTTTCCCAATAATACCTTTCATGATCGTAGGTTTAGTGCCTGCAAGGTTATTGGGACAATTCGAACCGATTGCGATTCGAACTTCAATCCCCGTTTGCCACCGACCTTTTCCTTTCTGGGGAAGTACCGGCAGTAAACAAACCCTGAATGGCTTGTTTTATGTTAAAAAGCCAGCGCTCTTTTTTTGATATTGCCAGGCAGTATCAATTGAGAGATGGCCAATTTTCAAAATCTGTTTTTTATAAGAACTGAGGAGATGCGACCTCCCGTTACGCGACCGATGCAAGTGCCTTCACAACACGCACACCGTTAAACCGTGGACTACGCTTTGATCTCTACTTCCACACCACTGGGCAAATCCAGTTTGCTCAGGGCATCCACTGTGCGGCTGGTAGACGTATAAATGTCTAATAGACGCTTGTGTGTGGCCAGTTGAAATTGCTCACGGCTTTTTTTGTTCACGTGCGGCGAACGAAGTACAGTAAAGATTTTGCGACGGGTGGGCAGAGGAATAGGTCCTGTTACCACGGCACCGGTGCCACGCACCGTTTTTACGATCTTATCGGCAGATTTATCTACCAGATTATGATCGTAAGACTGCAATTTTATTCTGATTCGCTGCGACATGAATTTTTTCCCATTTTCTTTAGGGGATGCAAAGGTAAGGGAGAAGTCCGTATCTGCCAAATAGTTAGTAGCTATTTTTCGGGGTTCAGCCAAAGGACTTTACACTTCCGCCCCAAAAACCAGTATTAGCTATTAAAGCAATGAAATTCAATATTTTAAATGCGAATCTTCGCCCATTGGCCTGCCCCCCAGCCCATCCACGAACTCGTACAATCGAACTTTCGTCAGCCCCGCTACTGAAGCAAGTTCGATGGCGCAGGTAGTCACCCTGGTGATTTCTCAGGTAATTCATTCCTGATTGCACGGGTGGGCCTCATCACGATTTCTCGGGTGGGCTCATGGGTAAGCGAAGCCCTTGAACAACGGCGACAGAAAAATCGGATTGCGAGCCGTAAAAGCCGCCGTGTATTTTAAAAAAGAGGCAAGGCATAAATGCTTGTGTTAATTTGGCGGCTTAGGCGAGCGAACCGATTTTTAGACGTTGTTCACAAGGCGAGCGCACCCATGAGCCCACCCGTTTTTCATTGAGGTGAGCGCAAAAAAAGACCGCCCAAAGAGCGGTCTCAATCTATTGTAGAAAGGACGATTATGCATTCACTTTTCCCTTCACCTTTGCTATCACCTCTTCGGCAATATTGTTTGGCGCAGGAGCATAGTGAGAAAACTCCATGGTAGAAGAAGCACGTCCAGAGCTCAGTGAACGCAATTGCGTTACATAACCGAACATTTCGCTCAGTGGAACTTTAGCTTTGATTACCTGGGCTCCAGCACGACTATCCATACCCTCCATCATACCACGACGACGGTTCAGGTCTCCAGTTACATCACCCATGTATTGATCGGGAGTAACCACTTCTACTTTCATGATGGGCTCCAGTAACACAGGCTTGGCTTTGCGAGCGGCTTCGCGAAAACCTTGCTTGGCACAAAGTTCGAACGACATAGAGTCAGAGTCTACCGCGTGGAAGCTACCGTCAAACACACGAATCTTCATGTTTGCTACTGGATAGTTGGCCAGCACCCCTGTTGTCATCGCCTGCTCGAATCCTTTTTGGATAGCAGGGACGAATTCGCGGGGAATAGAACCTCCGAATAGATCATTGACAAACTGGTAATGTTTATCCGGATTCTCTGTTTGCCATTCAGCATCAACAGGACCCAGATTGAATACGATGTCAGCGAATTTACCGCGACCACCGGTTTGCTTTTTGAGTGTCTCGCGATGTTCAACAGTATTTACAAACGCCTCTTTGTAGGCCACCTGAGGCGCTCCTTGATTCACTTCTACTTTAAACTCACGGCGCATACGATCTACGATAATCTCGAGGTGCAGCTCTCCCATTCCTCTCAAAATGGTTTGACCCGTTTCTTCATCTGTATTTACACGCAAGGTTGGATCTTCCTCGACCAACTTGGCAATGGCCATACCCATTTTATCAACGTCGGCCTGTGTCTTAGGCTCAACGGCAACGGCGATTACCGGCTCGGGAATAAACATGTTCTCGAGTGTAATGGGATGGTTCTCGTCGCAAAGCGTATCTCCGGTCTTGATCTCTTTAAAACCAACGGCGGCCCCAATATCCCCGGCCTCGATATAATCAATGGGGTTTTGCTTGTTGGCAAACATCTTCATGATACGACTGATACGCTCTTTTTTACCACTGCGTACGTTTAGTACATACGAACCGGCATCGAGACGACCAGAGTAGGCACGGAAGAAGGCCAGACGACCCACAAATGGATCGGTCATGATCTTAAAGGCAAGTGCCGCAAAAGGCTCCTTGGGATCGGCCTTACGAGTTAGCTCCTCACCTGTATCAGGATTGGTTCCTTTAGTATCGGGAATATCAATAGGTGAAGGCAGGTAACGACAAACAGCATCCAATGCAGTCTGCACTCCTTTGTTCTTGAAAGAAGATCCGCACATCATCGGAACAATCGAAAGATCGATAGTGGCTTTACGGATTGCTTCGTGAATTTCAGCTTCTGAAATGCTGTTGGGATCTTCGAAGAATTTCTCCATCAATGTATCATCGTACTCGGCAACAGCCTCTACCAATGAAGCTCTCCACTCCATAGCTTCGTCTACCATATCGGCAGGAACATCAATTTCATCGAAGGTCATTCCCTCGGTCTCAGCATGCCAGATAATCCCTTTCATCTTGATGAGGTCGACTACTCCCTTAAAGTTGTCTTCTGCACCAATAGGAAGTTGCAGCGGCACAGCCTTAGATCCGAGCATTTCCTTTACTTGCTTGACCACATTCAAAAAGTCAGCACCAGCACGGTCCATTTTGTTAACGAAGCCTATGCGGGGAACGCCATAGCGATTAGCTTGGCGCCATACAGTCTCTGACTGAGGTTCAACACCATCCACGGCAGAAAACAGGGCAATAAGCCCGTCTAGTACACGCATAGAGCGTTCTACCTCTACGGTAAAGTCTACGTGGCCGGGGGTATCGATAATGTTAAAGTAGTATGGTTTGGTGTCGGCAGTATTCTTCCCCTTGTCGGTAGGAAAGTTCCACTTACAGCTCACCGCAGCAGAGGTAATGGTAATTCCTCTTTCTTTTTCTTGCTCCATCCAGTCGGTGGTGGCGGCACCTTCGTGCACCTCTCCAATACGATGGATCATACCGGTGTAGCGAAGAATTCGCTCAGTGGTAGTGGTCTTACCGGCATCGATGTGCGCGGCGATACCAAAATTGCGTTGATACTTTAAGTCTGCCATGATCGTTGAATATGAATTTTAAGGCCGCAAAGGTAGGGGAAAAACCATAAAAAAACCCCGCCGGGGCGGGGTTGCTGAATTATGTGTAAAGAAACTGTTCGAGGGGGTTACTTTTTCTTTCCCAAGGGGGCAGCAATGCCGATGGCATGCTGAAAATGATAATTAGCTGTTTCGTTGGTAACGGGTACGCGATAAGTAGAGGTAACTATCACGCTGGCATCTCCCAGAATGTTCAACTTAAGCCCCAATCCGGCAGGCAGAAACGCTCCATAGTGAACATCGAATTTGTGTACGCCCACACCCAATACTAAATAAGGCTGAACATAATACTCATCTGTGGTCATCATGGCGTTGAGGGTAGCGCTAAACTCAAGTAGCGTTCCATTCCTGGTGATATTGCGACCAGGCATGGGATAACGAACACCAGATACACCCAGCATAGCGTTGAACGACATGCGGTCGCGCATTTGCTTGTAGTAGTTAACGGCAAATCCGGAGTTCATCTCAGCCATACGCGCAAAAGTCTTATCGTTGATCACCGTGTTTAGAGAGGTAGAGCGGATGCGCTGTGCGGAGGCAAAATCATTCATAAAAAAGCTAAATCCGATGGACTTGCTATCCTGAGCCTGAACAGTGGTTGCCAGCAGACATCCTGCTATGATCAAATTGAAGAACTTCTTCATAGAGAGATAGTTTGGGTTTATACGATACAAAAATAACGGGTAAGATCTATATGTTAAAATAAAAATATTTGGTCAAAAAATGGGGCGTAAATCCTCATTTTCAAAAAAAACCAGAACAGCTTATCTTTCAAGCTATGTTTTTGCACCGTTTTTTAGTCACCTCCTTGTGCCTTGGAGGGGTATCGATTGCCGGAATGCTTTCTTTTGCCGTGCAGGCCCAAAGCAGCTACCAGCGACCTGTTGTCATCGAGCGGCCAAAAGAGTACAAAGCCCTCATACAAAGAGATCCGGAGCAGCGACTTATAGAACTTAGCACCGTTATAGAAAATTTAGTCTACGACATACGTTATGCCACGAACCAAAACTTTACAGGACAACCCCTCTACCCTCTCAGAACCCGTGTGTGTTACCTGCGAAAACCGGCCGCCGAGGCCTTAGCCCGTGTGGCAAAATCTCTGCAACAAAAGGGATGGGGTCTAAAGATCTTTGACGCATATCGACCCTTTGGGGTTACCGAGCAATTTTGGAAACTGATTGGTGATGAACGGTACGTAGC
>CANGYW010000095.1 GCA_947458335.1 Chitinophagaceae bacterium
GGTCGGAGACGGCATTAACGATGCGCCCGCGCTTGCCAAAGCCACCATTGGTATTGCCATGAGCGAAGCTTCTCAGCTAGCTGTTCAAAGTGCACAGGTGGTCTTACTTAATCACGGATTAAAAAAACTACCCGATGCACTAGGGCTTGGCCGACACACCTACCTTACCATACAGCAAAATCTCTTCTGGGCCTTTGCCTACAATGTAGTGGCTATTCCCGTAGCTTTTATGGGATTACTAACCCCCACCTTTGGCGCCTTGGTGATGGCATTTAGTGATGTAGTACTCGCCATCAATTCTGTGAGACTCTTTGTAAAAAGAGTACGCTAATGCAGCCACTATCGATCTTACAAAAAGTTTGGGGCTATTCGTCTTTTCGTCCGCTACAAGCTGAGATCATCGAATCGATTTTAGCAAAAAAAGATACGCTGGCACTGCTTCCTACCGGCGGGGGTAAATCTATTTGCTTTCAGGTGCCGGGTCTATTGCAACCCGGGCTTTGCTTGGTTATCTCTCCTCTTATTGCACTTATGCGTGACCAGGTTGAGCAACTGCGAAAAAAAAATATCACTGCCTTTGCCATCTATACTGGTATGGATCGCAAAGAAGTGCAAACAACACTTATTACCGCAGCCGAAAGCAACTGTAAATTTTTATATGTTTCTCCCGAACGCTTAGAGACAAGTCTATTTCAGGAGTATCTGCCCGCCCTGAACATTTCGCTGATCGCCGTAGACGAAGCACATTGTATCTCGCAGTGGGGTTATGATTTTCGCCCTTCTTATTTACGCATCGCCAACCTTAAAGAACAATTACCCAATGTTCCGATATTGGCCCTTACCGCCTCGGCCACCCCAGCGGTGCAAAAAGATATTTGCGAGAAATTACAATTTAAAGAGGCCCATCAGTGCTTTAGGCAATCGTTTGCCCGACCCAATCTCTCGTACAGTGTATTTACCGTAGACCATGTAATGCCTAAGCTGCTGCAGATCTTGCAGAATGTGCCGGGCAGCAGCATTGTGTATTGTCGAAGCCGCAAAAGAGCCGAAGAGATTGCTACACAACTTATGGCCAAAGGAATTCGGGCCGATTGGTATCATGCCGGACTCAGCGCAGTAGACAGACAAAAGAGACAAGAGGATTGGCAAGAGAACCGATTACCAGTGATAGTATGCACCAATGCATTTGGAATGGGTATTGATAAACCCAACGTACGAACCGTAATTCACTGCGGTATTCCCGATTGTCTGGAGAGCTATTACCAAGAGGCCGGACGAGCCGGACGAGACCAGCAAAAAGCGTATGCCGTTTTACTATATACCAAACGCGAATACGAAGAGCTCTCTGGGCTTAGTAACCAGCGATTCCCCAGTCTGACCACCATCAAAAAAGTATACCAGGCACTGGCTAATTATCTGCAACTACCCTCGGGAACAGGCGCCGGACAGTATTACGATTTTGAACTCGCTGAATTTACCCAACGCTTTTCCCTACCGGTCACCACCGTACTCAATGTGCTAAAAGCATTGGAACAAGAAGGATGGATCGAGTACAATGAGCAAGTCTTTATACCGGTGCGCGTACAAATCATCGCCGACCGGTACCAACTAGAATCGCTGGCCACTACACACCCCGAGCTCGATACAATTTGTAAAACACTGCTGCGCTCATACCAGGGCATCTATGAGCGACCCACCGGCATTACTGAAAAACAAGTCGCGTTTCTGGTAAAAAAAGATCAAACCCAAATTAGCGCCGCACTACTGCAGTTACAAAAAATGGGCTACATCGATTACCAGCCTCGTAAAGAAAATCCGCAACTCTACTTTCCCATCAACCGAATAAAGACAGAAGACCTTAGCCTTAATAACGAGCGCTATGCGGCCCGCAAAAAACAGCTCGATAAAAGTGTCAATAGCATGCTCTACTATGCCAGTGAGCAGCAGCAGTGCCGCAGTAAAATAATAGGCGCGTATTTTGGAGACGAAGCTCTCCCCGACTGTGGCATCTGCGATAACTGCCTCGCTAAAAAACAAGCATCCTTATCGTCAGCGGAATTCGCCACCCTACAGGCGCATGTGCTTCAATTATTAAAGACGCGACCCCTATCGACCCCGACACTATTGCGACAGTTATCGAACGTTGATAAAGAAAAGGCCCGAAGGGTCATAGACTACCTTCAGGCCGAAGAAAAAATAAGTATTGATGCTGCTGGGCAGATCCGCTTATGCTAGTGTGCTTGCCAAAAAAGATCAGGCATTAACCACCAAACGAAAACCTTCGCCGTGAATATTGACGATCTCTATACGGCTGTCTTCTTTTAAGTATTTTCTTAGCTTGGCAATATAGACGTCCATACTGCGGCCGTTAAAATAAGTATCACTACCCCAAATCTTTTTAAGTGCCTTTTCGCGGGGCAACAGATCGTTCAAGTGCTCGCTGAGAATTTTAAGCAGATCATTTTCTTTCGGAGAAAGCGTATAGGTTTTATCGCCAAACGTTAGCTGGCGCAAACGGGGATTAAAATGATAGCCAGCCAAATCGAACTCTTTGTGATCGTTCTCTTTTTGCTGCTCTTCGTTTCGCTTTAAGATCGCCTTTATCTTGAGCAGTAAGACCTCTGAATCGAATGGCTTAGTAATATAATCATCGGCACCCAGCTTGTACCCCTGTATCACATCTTCTTTCATGGTCTTGGCGCTGATAAAAAACAAGGGTACGTCCGGATCTACATCCCGAATGGCCTCGGCCAAGGCAAATCCATCCATATTGGGCATCATCACATCGAGCAGGCACAGGTCAAAACGCTCGCGCTGAAAAGCGGCTAACCCCAAACGGCCGTCTCTTTCGAGAACCACCTCATAGTCGTTTAGTTCCAGATAATTCTTTAATACCGAACCCAGGTTGGTATCATCTTCGCAGAGCAGGATTTTGGGCTTTTTACTTTCCATAAGACGAATTTTTAATATGTACGGTACAAATAAAGTTAAAGCAATCGGGGTGCGCCCCCTATGCCCCCCGAATTTTTTGTTAAAACGTGGCCCGTATTTTTGCAAAATAATTGACAGCCATGCATATAACCCCTGATAACCGTCTTAAAAAACTGATTGTGATCGGTGACCGGATGCTCATAAAACCCACCCGACCCGATGAGCGCACAGCCAGCGGCCTGTACTTGCCGCCCGGCGTACAAGAGAAAGAGAAGGTACAACAGGGCTATGTAATAAAAACCGGCCCAGGTTATGCCATACCCATGCCCGTAGAGGACGAGAGCTGGAAATCAGAAGAAGAAAAGGTCAAGTATGTCCCCTTGCAGGCCAAAGAAGGCGATCTGGCTATTTTCTTACTAAGTGGCGCCACCGAAGTGATCTACGAAAACGAAAAGTATTTTATTGTTCCGCAAAGCGCCATTTTAATGCTAGAACGCGAAGAAGACCTGTAAATAGTCGGTACTAAAAAAGTGTACCCGCGCTATTGGGAAAATTCTTTCCCAAGTGCTCATAGGCCTTAGCTGTTACTTCGCGGCCGCGGGGCGTGCGCTGTAAAAAACCCTCTTGAATCAAAAAAGGTTCATACACTTCTTCGAGTGTACCGGGCTCCTCTCCTACAGCCGTAGCAATGGTCGTAATGCCCACCGGCCCTCCTTTGAACTTATCGATGATAGTAAGTAAAATACGATTGTCCATTTCATCTAAACCATGCTCATCCACATGCAGCGCTTGTAAGGCATGCTGGGTAATGCCAAAATCGATTTGCCCATCGTTGAGCACTTGTGCAAAGTCGCGCACACGGCGTAGCAGCCCATTGGCAATACGGGGTGTTCCGCGGCTGCGACGTCCAATCTCGGCTACCGCTTCTTCGGTGATCTTAACTTGTAAAATAGCAGCCGAGCGAAGCAAAATTTGATTGAGCACCGGAGCCTTGTAATATTCTAGCCGCGATTTAATCGCAAAGCGAGATAGCAGTGGTGCCGTAAGCAATCCGCTACGGGTAGTAGCCCCAATCAACGTAAAGGGATTAAGGGTAAGTTGGATACTACGTGCATTGGGTCCACTATCAATCATAATATCGATACGATAATCTTCCATGGCCGCATATAAATACTCCTCTACTACCGTGCTTAGCCGATGGATCTCATCAATAAAAAGTACATCGTTAGGCTCGAGCGAAGTGAGAAGACCCGCCAGATCGCCCGGCTTTTCTATTACAGGCCCGGAGGTTTCTTTAATAGCTACCCCCAGCTCGTTGGCCACAATACGAGAGAGTGTGGTCTTGCCAAGCCCGGGAGGGCCATGAAACAATACATGATCGAGCGCCTCTCCTCGCATTTTGGCAGCCTTTATAAAAACACGGAGGTTATCTATCAACTGGTCTTGACCCGCAAATTCGCTGATCTGGGCCGGTCGAATATTATTCTCGAACTCGCGCTCTACCGCCGACAATTGGTCTTTATTACTCGATAAATGAGGATTAGGCATAGTGTAGTGTAAAGCTAACAAAAAAAGGCACCCCGATTAAGGAGTGCCTTTGTAGTTGTTTATTGAGTTTGCCGATTAGCGGGCAATAACGATCTGGTAGGTCTTATCTGCTCCACGATCCATGCCGTCTCCATAGTACAAGCGTACCATGTAGATACCGGCAGGCAGGTTAGTGAGATTAACCGGTACTACGCGAGCGTATACCAGACCATTCCACTGCTTGGTGCTCACCAACTGACCGGCGGTGTTGAACACCCGCATACCCAGCGCATTGAATCTAGTGCTGTTGATGCGAAGGTTAAACTGTCCGCTGTTCGGGTTGGGATACAGCAATACCGCACTGTTATCGAGATCTCTGTCGCGCTCGTCACAAGAAAGTACTGTAGCCGCAATGGTAGCGCGGTTAGTACAGCCATTGATGTCAGAGAACGTGTAAGTGATTGGCCAAGTACCCAATGCTGTAGCCGTTGGTATAAAGTTCATACCCGATGTACCAATACCACTCCAGCTACCACCCACCGGTGTACCGTTGAGCGGCACCAGCGTATCGCTGATACAGATACGGGCAGGAAGCGAACCGGCGCTTACCACAGGCAGCGGATTAACTGTAATAGTAAAGCTGGTAGGCGTACCTGTACAAGTTGTACCGGCATTAGCAAATACAGGTGTTACCGTAATGGTAGCCACTGTAGGCGCACTGGTCGTATTAAGCGCTGTAAAGTTGAGGTTACCAGTACCACTGGCAGGCAAACCAATAGTGGTATTTGTGTTGGTCCAATTATAGACCGTTCCGGTAGTAGCGCCGCTAAAGGTTACTGCTGCCACGCTATTGTGACAAACAGGGAAGCTGGCTACAGAATTTACCGTTGGAATAGGATTAACTGTAATGGTAAACGTTCTTGGAGTACCTGTACAAGTAATACCGGCATTAGTAAACACAGGCGTTACTGTAATAGTACCCGATATTGGAGCCGAAGTGGTATTAGCACCCACAAAGCTGGCAATATCTCCCGTTCCACTAGCGGCTAAACCAATAGCCGTATTGGTATTTGTCCAGTTGTATACCGTTCCAGAAACAGTACCGCCAAAGCTGATGGCAGCTACGTTAGATCCACGACAAACCGCTTGATTGCTTACTGCATTTACAGTTGGTGTGGGGTTAACCGTGTAGGTGAACGAAGATGCAGGACCCGCACAACCTACGCCGGCATTCGTGTATGTTGGTATTACCGATACAGTAGCCGTTACAGGCACTGTAGAAGTATTAGCAGCAGCAAAAGAGGCAATATTACCTACCCCGCTAGCTGCAAGACCAATTGAAGGCGTAGTGTTGGTCCAATTGTATGTAGTAACCGCACCAGCAACCGTTGTATAATTAAATGTAATAGACCAACCCGTTAAGGTTCCATTATCACCGGCAGCGTGGTCACGCATACCCAGTGTCCAATCTCCGTTGGCCACACTGTAAAGAGCCGCAAAATTGGTAGCTGTCGATACAAAGGTTGTAGGCCCTACATTCAATGCCCCATCAGCAGCAAAGGTGCCTGTAAACGGAGCAGTACCTGTAGCCAAGCTGGTTGTACTCTCAGAGCTGATGGTTGTATTAACAAAGTTGTCTCCCGATCCACCTCTTCTATTAACCAGGTTTAAGATCTGACCGTTGGGCGCACGCAGGTTAACGACCATGTCAGACAACCATGTATGCGTCATATTAAAGTTGACACTTAC
>CANGYW010000096.1 GCA_947458335.1 Chitinophagaceae bacterium
AGTGGAGTCCATAGGGGAGGGGCTTATCGTCTGTGGGTAGCTACCCATTCTTTAATGTAATTGGCAATAGTGGTAGTAGGTGTGCCGGGATGAAAGATCTGTCCTACGCCCATCGCCTGCAATCCGGAAATATCGGCTTCGGGAATAATACCACCACCGGTTAGCAGTATATCATCAATCCCTTTTTCTTTCATTAGTTGAATAATCTTAGGAAAGATAGTGTTGTGGGCCCCCGATAAAATAGAAATGCCAATAGCGTCTACGTCTTCTTGTAGGGCTGTGTTGACTACCATCTCGGGCGTTTGTCTAAGGCCAGTGTAAATAACCTCCATGCCGGCATCGCGAAGGGCAGTTGCAATAACTTTTGCGCCTCTGTCGTGGCCATCGAGCCCTACTTTGGCAACCAGTATGCGTACGGGTCTTGGGGTGGCTTGCATCTTGCGTGCAAAATTAAGCCATTTCAGGGCAACAGGGTCAGTGCCCGTGCAATGCGTTGGGCCGTTACAGTGGGGCCCAGTACCGTGGCAATGTCAAAAACGCCCGGTCCAAATTTACCGCCCACCAGCATAATGCGTAGAGGGAGTAGTAATTCACCGGCCTTTAGTTGTAACGAGGCGGCTTTTTCTTTAAATAGTAACTCTTGCGCAGCGGCATCTCCCAGGGAGCTGGTTTGATATTGATTTGCCAGCCATTCGAAGAAAGCTCTTTTTTCGGCAGACCATTTACCGGTAATAGCTGTCGTATCTAGCTGAGCGGGCTCGGTAAAAAAGAAACCAGCTTGTTCGTTGCAGTCGGTCAGTAAGGTGCAACGATCTTTAACCAGTGCAACAACTTGTTTGAGTTTTTCGCGTTCGGCTCCGCTAATAGCATTGGTGAATAGACGTTGTTCGAATTCGGGGAGTAAACGATCGGTACTGCTTTTTTTGATCCATTCGTGATTGAACCATTTGGCCTTCTCATAATCAAAACGGGCCCCCGCACTGTGAATACGCTCAATAGAAAAAGAATCGATGAGTTCTTGAAGGGTAAAGATCTCTTTTTCGCTGCCATCATTCCAGCCCAGCAGCGCCAGTAAATTGAGAAAGGCCTCGGGTAAAAATCCTTTTTCTTTAAATCCTTCGGTTACTTCTCCAGTAGAAGGATCGGTCCAGTTCATGGCAAAAACCGGAAAGCCATACTTGGCGCCATCTCTTTTACTAAGTTTCCCATTGGGTCCAAGAATCAGTGGCAAGTGCGCCCACTGTGGCATTTGCTCCAGGCCAAAGAGGTGTTTCCAAAGTAAAATATGTACCGGAGCGGACGGTAGCCACTCTTCGCCGCGAAAGGCATGTGTAATTTGCATGTGATGGTCATCGACAACCACGGCTAAGTGATAGGTAGGCATGCCATCTGCTTTGAGGAGTACCTTATCGTCGAGGGTAGCTGTATCGAAACTTACTTCTCCTCTAATTAGATCAGTAAAGCGAAGTGTCTCTTGCTCGGGCATCTTGATGCGCACCACATACGGAGTGCCGGCATCGAGTAGCTCTTTTGTTTTTGCTTCGCCCAGCGCCAATGAATTGCGAAGTTGCAGGCGTACCTGGCGATCGTATTGGGGAGAAGGATTAGAAGGAGTTGCCAACTGCGCGCGCATCTTCTCTAGCTCTTCGGGGGTATCAAAAGCATAATAAGCCAATTCCTGCTCGATCAGTTGGTCGGCATATTTTTTATAAAGTGATTTTCTTTCGCTTTGTCGGTACGGTCCAAAAGAGCCACCGTGTTGAACACTCTCATTGGGCTCTAGTCCACACCAGCGAAGACAATCGAATAAATATTCTTCGGCACCGGGCACATACCTGCGCTGGTCGGTGTCTTCGATTCGTACAATAAAAGATCCGTTGTGTTTTTTTGCAAACAAATAATTGAATAGTACCGTTCTTACTCCACCCAGGTGAAGTCCGCCGGTGGGGCTGGGCGCAAATCGTACCCTGACCTTTTTTTCCATAGCGGCAAAGATAAACCAACCCGCTGCAACCGCTTCAGTCTTTTGTGCCGCTATCTTTGTAAGCGATGCGGTTTTATTTTTACCGAACCCCTGCTTGGCTTCGCTGGTGTTATCCAAAACGGATCTGGCGTATCGATACCCAAGAACGGGTCTTGTACTTGACCTTTGATGATGGGCCTCATCCAACCGCTACGCCTTTTGTGCTCGATACATTGGCTCGCTTCGGCTCTAAAGCCACCTTCTTTTGTATTGGACAAAATGTAATTCGTTACCCGGCACTCTACCAGCGCATACTCGATGAGGGGCATCAGGTAGGTAATCATACCCATCGGCATTTAAATGGATGGAAAACGGCTGACCAAGATTATGTAGCCGATATTAAAGAGGCAGCAGCGTGTATTAAGAGCGGTTTGTTTCGTCCTCCTTACGGAAGGCTTCGATCGGCGCAGGCTAAAGCCGTACCCGCGGCCTTATCTGCATCATTTTCAGCGAACGACCAGGGGCGCATAGTTATGTGGGATCTACTTAGTGGTGATTTTGATACCCGTCTTAGTGGAGCGGATTGTTTTTCTATTTGTAAAGAAAGACTAAGGCCAGGCTCCATTATCGTAATGCACGATAGTGAAAAAGCCTGGCCTCGTTTATCGATTGCGTTACCGCAGTTGATAGAGTATGCCTTGCAACAGGGATACTCCTTTGCTGCGATCGAATGACCGTGATTTACGGCAGCGTAATGCTATAGGTTACCCCATTGATAACGACTACCGCTCTATTATCACAGTCGCCGTTGCCATAGTTAATGACCCCTTGCCAACGCTCACCATTGGTTGCATTCTCTCTTACGGTACGTACGGTTCCTTTTACGATCCACTGGCAATTCATTTTTTTGATTAGTGGTTCTACAATGGTTGAATTCCAAAAGATAGTAGCGGTATCTCTGCGCACTTGTCCACGGGCAGCACCCGTTGTCGAGAAGACATCATCCGTAGGCGCTGCAGGTGTAAGTGCGCCCTCTATTTGTGTACGCACTTTTTCTCCATTCCACAGGGTAAAGTTTCCATTGGGGCGAATTAGTTTTCCGTTGATCACATTGGTTTGGTAGCGGGGGCGCAGCGGTGTTTCCGTTGTATTTTTTATGCGATAAGCCCCTTCTATTTTGGTGCTGTCTTGATAATAATTATCAAACGAAGTCTCTACGACCGCGCCTGGCATCAACAGCCGATTGGTATACACGTGAATGATCTTTCCTTTTCTAAATTTTCCATCGCGGCCCACGCAACCGGCTCCAAAGTCGAGTACTACGCGCACCGGAAAGGGAGCGGGGGGATTATTTCGGGTAACAGTTACCGTGGGGCAGGCTGTAAGTCTTCCGAAAATGCCCGTTCCACCCATAGCCACTTCTTCATTAACACCCATCGCATCATCAAAAATGCCATCGTAGATAATCTCTGCTTCGGCCTCAGATTCACCGACTGTTCGTGAGGCAAGGGCTTCTTTTTCTTCGATTGGATCGGGGGTTTGCTGGTCCTTTTGACAGGCAATCAGACTAATCGTTATGGCAATCGCCGCCACAGCGAAGAGTTGAAAGAAATTTCTTTTCATAATGATGCTGTTTTGCAGATTAAAGGTAAGCTCCTTAGACAGCAAAGAAAGACGAAAGTTTAAGGACTGGGTTTTTTTACGGAGTTTTGCTGCCTGCCACTATGTTTTTGATTGATACTCATGCCCATCTATACCTTACTGACTTTGATCAGGACAGGGCGACTATGCTCGAGAGCGCCCGATTGGCCGGGGTAGAGCAGATCTTATTGCCGGCCATTGATTCGGAGACCCATGCCGCACTCGTGGCTATGGATGAGCAATTTGCGCAATGCCGGGCCATGATGGGGGTGCACCCTTGTTCAATTAAAGAGGATTATCAACAAGAATTATCCATTGCCCGCGAGTGGTGGAGTAAACGAGATTTTATAGCGGTAGGAGAGATCGGTTTAGATTTTTACTGGGATAGGACGTTTAAGGATCAGCAATATGATGCCTTTCGCTTACAGATCGAATGGGCGTTAGAAAAAAAGGTGCCAATCGTGATTCATTCGCGTAACGCGTGTTTGGAATGTGTACAGGTGATCAAGGAATATAAAGGCCGGGGACTGACTGGCGTGTTTCATTGCTTTTCGGGTAGCCTCGAAGAGGCCCACGAGATTATCAAACAGGGATTTTATTTAGGTATCGGTGGGGTTCTTACCTATAAAAATGCAGGGCTCGGCGCAGTGCTGGCAGATGTTCCACTCGAACATATTATGTTAGAGACGGATGCTCCTTATCTGACCCCGGTCCCTCACCGTGGTAAACGCAACGAGTCGTCTTATTTGGCATTGGTAGCCACCAAGCTTGCCGAGGTAAAGGCCATAAGCATTGAGCAGGTCGCGCAGGTTACAACACACAATGCGCGGATGCTGTTCTCCCTGTAAAAGAGAGGACTATTGAGGTCGGCGCATTCTTTACTTAAGGAAGTAATTGATCGCGTCTTTTAGAATCAGGCAGAGAAATACGATCAGCCCTACAATAATTTCTTTGCGGTATTTTTTAATCATAGTGGTATCTGCATTTTGCAATTTGAACTTCATCATTTACCACCCGGTAAATGAGTCTATGTTCTTCGTCTATTCTTCTTGACCAGAAACCGGCATAGTTGAACTTTAGGGGTTCGGGTTTTCCGATACCCTCATATGGATTTCTTGAGATGTCTCTCAATAGCTCATTGATGCGCTTAAGTTTTTGTTTGTCGTTCTTTTGCCAATAAAGGTAGTCTTCCCAAGAAAGTTCTGTGAATACAAACTTCATCTTTCTTGGAGTTGTTTGACGATCTTCTTGCCGGATCTTAATGCTTCGATGGAGGCGTCCAGGCGCTGTTGATTGAGGCGAGACGCCAACTCGTGTTGGGTGCTCTTTAATGAATTGTATTCTTCGAGGGACATGATGACCACACCGGTATCTTTTCCTCTGTTTATGATAAGGGTCTCAAAACTTTGTGTCACCTTGTCGAGGTATGATTTAATATCTTTTCTAAAATCGGACAATGTGGTAGTTAACATTATATGTACGTATTTATGTACAAACTTAAGTACATAAAATATGTATAAAAAATAAAAAAAAGGACTATACCCAAAAGTATAATCCTTTCAAGGCTTTGTCAAGGCCTTAATATCGACCTTATTCTATCGGCTTGTATTCTTTAAATAGTGGGGGTCTGTTGGCCTCGGTATAATTTCTGTATAAGGTCCAGCTACCGGCAAAGAACTCATTGATCTCCTTGACGATCGCATTGACTGCAGTTTCGGCATTGGCCATCAGCTGGGCTTCTGCAGCGCCGGGCATGGCGGTTTTTGCCGTAATAGCTTGCTGCGCACCCCGTAGCTGCGACAGGACGGTAACCAAGAACGGATTGCGAGACAGCCCCTGTTTTTCTTCGGTTGGCCCCGAGATTTTTTCTCTGATCTTTTTGATCTGATCTTGCATGTTCTTGGTGAGTTTACTAAGCGAATCGGTTGCTTTTTTATCGGCGCCTTTTAGCTGCGCATTGATCTTGGTGCATACCTCTTCGGCTTCACTCAACCGCTCCATGGCCGTACTTAGTTTGTCGGCTGACTTTTGAATTTGCTCGAGTGCTCTCTTTTGGGCTGCTTTGATGTCGTTTTTATTTCCGAGGCGCGGATCATCACTAACAGTCACCATCGTAGAATCGCTTTGTGTTCCATAGGTAAGCACCACTTTGTATTGGCCCGGTGATGCTGGTAATCCTCCGGGTTCAGCACCGCCACGACCCATACCGAATCGGCCACCGCCTTCGCCCCCCTCTCCACCGCCGGCGCCAGGCTGGCGATATCCTTTTTCTTCCATGCCCCAATAGCGACGATTAAACCCGCTATCGACGGCCCAGCGAAGTGAGCGAATTTGAGTGCCGGTCTCATTAAATATTTTAACAGACACAGAGTCGGTATTCGATCTGGCTGCTGCTCTTTCGGTTCTTTGTGTATTCGAAGGATTGACTCC
>CANGYW010000097.1 GCA_947458335.1 Chitinophagaceae bacterium
CCAATATTAGCTGCGGCCACCCAGGCCTTTCTTGTTTGGTAGGTTTTTTGTAACCGAATGCTGTCTTGACCCCAGAGTGGGGTTTCTAAAAAAAATAGCAACAACGAGAAGACGGATAACCGGCGCATCTTACGCAAAGCTACAAGTAAGCTATCAACCATAGAGCGCATAAAATTGGTAACTTTCCGGCTTCAAAATTATATCCTGATGAACGAAGCTATTGCAAAAAGGGTCAACACCTGGTTACAGGGATCTTTCGATCTGGCCGCTAAAGAAGAGATCGCACGTTTACAGCAACAAGATCCGCAAGAACTTGCCGATGCATTTTATAGAGACCTTGAGTTTGGAACCGGAGGGCTTCGAGGTTTGATGGGAGTCGGTACTAACCGTATGAATAAATACACAGTGGGAATGGCTACCCAGGGTTTTTCGAATTACCTGAATGCTTGTTTTCCCTCTGGGGTATCGGTGGCCATTGCGCATGACAGTCGTAATAACAGTCGGTTTTTTGCAGAAACCACGGCCCATGTATTTGCTGCCAATGGTATTCGAGTTTATTTGTTCGAGGATCTTCGCCCTACGCCAGAGCTTTCCTTCGCCATTCGTTCGCTGGGTTGTCAAGGTGGCGTAGTTTGTACCGCCTCTCATAACCCAAAGGAGTATAACGGGTATAAGGCCTATTGGAACGACGGATCACAGTTGGTATCGCCTCACGATAAGAATGTAATTGCAGAAGTAGAAAAAATTCAATCGGTGGACGAGGTTCGCTGGAATGGAGGAGAGCATCTTATAACCACATTAGGCAAAGAGATGGATGCTCGCTATATAGAGATGGTGGCCGGTTTAAGCATTTATCCAGAGGTCATTCGTGCTCACAAAGACATGACTATTGTCTATACGCCCATTCATGGAACGGGCATTACGCTGGTGCCCGATGTGTTGCGTCGCTTTGGATTCGAAAATATACATGTGGTTGCCGAGCAAGCTACTCCGGACGGAAATTTTCCTACCGTTTCTTACCCCAATCCCGAAGAGAGCGAGGCTATGAACTACGGACTCCGGTTGGCCGAAAAGCTCAATGCTGATATTTTATGTGGCACCGATCCCGATGCTGACCGACTGGCCATTGGAGTCAAAAACGATAAAGGGCAATGGGTGTTGATGAATGGTAATCAAACGGCCGTGTTAGCCTTTAATTACTTACTTGAGGCTCGCCATGCAAAGGGAATTGCCACATCGAACGATATGGTGGTGACCACCATTGTTACCACTACTATGATTGATGCCATTGCCGCTCACTATGGCGTTAATTGTTACCGGGTACTCACCGGCTTTAAATGGATCGCCGATCTGATTCGTCAAAAAGAGAATACCGATAATTATATTATAGGGGGCGAAGAAAGTTTCGGTCTTATGATTGGAAATCAGGTACGTGATAAGGATGGGGTGAGTGCAGTGGCATTGCTTTGCGAAATGGCTGCCTACGAAAAGCAAAATGGGCGCTCACTTTATCAAAAAATGATCGATTTGTATGTGCAGTTCGGCTGCTATCAAGAGCATCTGCTCTCCATTACAAAAAAAGGGATGGATGGTCAGCAGCAGATTGCTGCCATTATGGACCGTTTTAGAAAACAACCACCACTTTATATCAACGGCTCTGCGGTCGTCTCGCTGCTCGATTTCGAAGCGGGGGTAGAAAAGAATCTAAAGACAAGTACCGAAACAGCCATCACACTTCCACGCTCTAATGTGCTACAGTTTTTACTCGAAGATGGGAGTCTTATCTCTGCCCGCCCTAGTGGAACTGAGCCCAAGATCAAGTTTTATTTTAGTGTACAGGCTCCCTTGCATACAGCTGAGCAATACGATGAGGTATCGGCCCAACTAACGGCTCGCATTAATGGCATTATCGCCGATCTTTCGTTATGAGGCCAACTACAGACACATATCGCCACCAGGGTCTACGAAAAAAGCTGGTGGATACGCTTCGGGCAAAGGGCATCTCCGATGAGTCGGTTCTTCAGGCCATTGCCGAAGTACCCCGACATTTTTTTTTGGATTCCGCCTTCGATGAGATTGCTTACGAAGACAGGGCCTTCCCCATAGGTCAGGGGCAAACTATCTCTCATCCCTATACGGTGGCGTATCAAACTCAGCTCTTGGGTGCAAGTCGCTTCGATAAAGTACTCGAGGTAGGAACAGGCAGTGCTTATCAGGCTACAGTGTTAGCAAAGATGGGGGCTTTGGTTTATACGATCGAAAGACAAAAGGCACTCTTTGATAGTAACCGTGGATTTTTGTGGTTGCAGGAGCAGCCTGGTATCAAGTACTTTTACGGGGATGGCTTTGCAGGTCTACCCACCTATGCCCCTTTTGACAAAATTCTAATTACCGCTGCTGCTCCGTCTGTGCCCGACCGTTTAATCGAGCAACTTCGCCCCGGAGGATGGATGGTTGTTCCAGTGGGGGAGGGTGATGTTCAGCAAATGAAGAAAATAACTAGGCTGGTACAAGGAGGGATCGCCGAGGAGATATTTGATAGTTTTTCTTTTGTACCCATGCTTAGTGGCAAGAAGGCTGATTGATTATCATTCCTATCTTTGAGATACAAATCTCTGCCATGCGTCTTGTACCTTTTCTTGTTAGTGCCACCCTTACTGTAGGGTTGGTGGTTGCACTCGACAAGCCCCTAGGAAAAGCTCCAGCTCTTGGAAAATTCTTTAGCCCTCAAATCGGATTTTGGCAAAATGCCGAGCCGTACGATGCTATTCCTGGTGAGGAGCTTTCCTTCTCTTCACTTAAAGGAAATACCGAAGTTTTTTTCGATGAGCGGTTGGTGCCCCATGTATTTGCCGAAAACGAAGAAGACTTATATTTTGTGCAGGGATACCTGCATGCCCGCTATCGCCTTTTTCAAATCGATCTGCAAACGCGCGCTGCGGCCGGAAGGGCTAGTGAACTGGCCGGTGCCAAGGCTATCAATTTTGATAAAGAGCAGCGACGACTGGGCATGGTCTTTGCCGCCGAGAATGCCTTGCAAGAGATCGAAAAAGATCCGTTGTTTCGTTCCATCTTCGATGCCTATACGGCTGGAGTCAATGCCTACATTGATCAACTTACAGAAGCGCAGCTTCCTATCGAATATAAACTGATGCAGGCCACGCCTGAGCGCTGGAGCAATCTGCGTACTGCTTTGCTATTAAAAATGATGGCAAAAATGCTTTCATCGGGTACAGAGAACGACCTTTCGAATACCAATGCCAAATCGATTTTTTTACCCGATCAGTTAAAAAGGCTGTATCCTCAGGTGCCTGATTCGCTACTACCCATTGTGCCCACGGGAACTGCCTTTGCTAAGCCAGCCGTTGTTCCGATAGTTCCTGTTACCGCCGATTCACTTTATTTTAGTCACCGCGACACCATCGAAGCTCATTCGCATTATCAACCCGATCCCGATAATGGCAGCAATAACTGGGTAGTGGCAGGCAGCAAAACCAAAAGCGGAGCCCCCATTCTCGCTAACGATCCCCACTTAGAGCTTTCCCTTCCTTCTATTTGGTACGAGATGCAGTTGACGACTCCTACTAGTAATGTATACGGTGTCTCTCTTCCTGGTTCTCCTATGGTCATCATTGGATTCAACGACAGCATTGCTTGGGGGGTAACCAATTCGCAGCGAGATGTAAAGGATTATTTCGAGATTAAGTTTAAAGATGATACTCGAAAAGAGTATTGGTATAATGGCAAATGGGAGCCTACCCGTTTACGTATAGAGGAAATTAAGGTTAAGGATAGCGTCACTGTCTACGATACGGTTGCTTATACCATTTTTGGCCCAGTAATGTTTGATGGTCAGTTTTCGAATGGGTATGCTAAAAAAATGAATCTGGCCGTTCGCTGGACCGCACACGATCCTAGTAACGAGGGAATGACTTTCTATAAATTGAATCGTGCCCGCAACTACGCCGAGTACGAAGAAGCGATCCGAACGTTTCAAAGTCCCGGACAAAATTTTGTATTTGCTTCTAAATCCGGAGACATCGCTATTTGGCAACAGGGTCGTTTTCCGGCCCGCTGGCCAGGACAAGGATTGTATGTAATGCCGGGTTGGGACAGTACGTTTGCCTGGCAAGGGTATATACCGCAACTGGAAAATCCTCATAGCTTGAATCCCGAGAGAGGATTTTTACAAAGTGCCAATCAACGTGCCGTAGACAGTACCTATCCTTATTTTATTCCCGGCGCATATATTTCTGCTCGTGGTATTCGTATAGATAAGCAATTGGCAGCTATGAACCAGGTAACGCCCGAGGATATGATGGCGTTGCACCAGGATTATTTTAATACCTCTGCCGAGGACTTACGACCTGTACTTTTAAAGAACCTGCGAATTGACGGACTTACTGATGTTGAGAAAAATTATCTCGATCAGTTTGTGCAGTGGAATTTATTGGCTTCTCCTAGTAGTATTGGGCAAACCGTCTTTCAGTGTTTTTGGGATTCGTTACAATCGGCTCTTTATAAAGATGAACTTACCAAAACCGATCCGCTAGCCACTTGGCCTACTGAGCAAACCTCGCTAGAGCTGTTGCTTAAAGATTCGGTCTTGGTCTTTGCAGACGATGTGCGCACTCCGGCCATCGAAACTCTTTCCGATATTGTTACGCTTGCTTTTAAACGTGCTTGTGCTGTGCTCGATAAAAAGGCAGCTGAACAGAAACTCGAGTGGTCTAAGTTTATGAGCCCTTCGGTGTATCATTTACTTAAAGATGCACTGCCCGCTTTTGCCCGTAAGGGATTAAATGTCGGCGGCTATGGTAATATCGTTAATGCTATCAAGCACAGCCATGGGCCCAGTTGGCGAATGGTTGTTCACCTAACAGAACGTACTGAGGCCTGGGGTGTTTATCCGGGTGGGCAGAGTGGAAATCCTGGAAGTCGCTTCTATGATGATTATGTTTCTATATGGGAAAAAGGCGCTTATCATTCCCTATGGCTTATGCGGCGCGAAGAAAAAAACGATGCCCGCGTTAAAGGAGTTCTGCAATTCAAAAAATCGTAAACCTTTTTATATGAAATTTAGTATCGCCCTGCTACTCACTTTTGTTACCGGCCTAGGGCTTGGAACTGTAGGAGTTTTACCCTGGTGGAGTTTTGTGGTCGCTGCCGCTTTGGTCGGAGTAACCGTTCAACAGACAGCTACCAAGACATTTGCGGCAGGTTTTTTAGGAATGTTCATGGCCTGGGGGGGCCTGGCCTGGTGGATCGATTGGCAAAATCACAGTTTACTGTCTCAAAAAATTGCATTCGTGTTACCGTTGGGAGGCTCTGCCGCAGCCTTGCTTTTTATAACCGGATTGATAGGCGGATTACTTTCGGGAGTGGCGGCTCTTTGCGGACATTATGCAAGGGTGCGTGTTCAGCCGCAGTAGTATTGAGGTATTATAAATAGTTATGCGTAGAGTTGCTATTCTTTTTTTTGTATTTTTCTCGTTTCATTTATCTCAAGCGGCATCCATACGGGGATTAGTGTCAGATGCCGAGGGTAAACCATTGCCCTATGCCTCTATTCTTGTAGTGGGCACAGCTAAAGGCGCTATTGCAAACAGCCAAGGTCGTTATGAACTGAATCTAACAGCTGGAAAGTACACACTGCTTTGTCAGTATGTGGGGTATGCCCAACAGAAAGTTTCGGTAACGGTACAGCAAGAAGATTTCGAGGTTAATTTTGTAATGCAACGACAAGAGTTGGTAATGCCCGATGTGGTGCTTACCAAGGGAGAAGATCCGGCTTACGAGATTATAAGAAGCACTATTGCTAAGCAGCAGGAGAATCTTGATCGCATCCGTACTTACACGTGTCAGGTTTATTCAAAAG
>CANGYW010000098.1 GCA_947458335.1 Chitinophagaceae bacterium
TACACCCGCGTTTGTTTTCGCCGAATCTCGATGGCCACGATGACATTTGCATCATTAGTTATAAAACAGAACAGCCTGGCACGTTGGTATCGATCCAAATTTTAGATGCGGCCGGTCGCTTGGTTAGGGTATTGGCTACCAGAACCTTGCTTGGAAGAAGCGGACAATGGCACTGGGACGGAAGAGACCAACAAGGTCAATTACTCGCAGCGGCAAACTATCTTATTGTAGTTACACACTATTCTTTACAAGGCAACCGGAATCATTATCGGTTTGGCGTGTCGCTATGGCGATAGTTTTCTAAAAGTTTTAACAAGTTAATCTTCAAACTCGTGCATCAAGGTTTATATTGCGCTTGTCTTACTTTGTAATCGAATTACCAAACTGCAATTCCATACTACATGAAATCCCTAACCGTAACCTTTCTAGCCCTCTCTCTACAATTGCTTTTCGTCACCTACTTGCACGCGCAGGGGCCCGAAAACAAGTTTACAGAACGAGCTCCCCGTCAAAATGTATATGTAGAATTGGGGGGCAACGGCGTTGCCTTCAACGTGATGTATGAAACGCGTCTTAATAAACGATCGGATGGTATTGGACTGAAAGCCGGTTTGGGAGGCTTTAGTGGTACTTATGAGAAAGTTTTTACCCTTCCCGTTGGTATTAATTGGTTACTCACCAAAGACAATAAACATTTTTTTGAAGCCGGCGCTGGGTTGACATTTTTACACTACAACGATACCTACGATCCCTGGTGGCCCGGCGGCATCTATGACCGCTTTCCGGTAGACCTGGCCGGACTAAGCATTGATAAAAAGAACTCTGTATATGGTCATATGACACTTGGCTACAGAAGACAACCTAAGAATGGAGGTATTACCTGGGGGGCAGCGCTTACACCTCACTTTAATCAAAACGGATTTTGGCCCGTGTGGTTCGGCTTTAAATTCGGGTATTCGTTTGCTAGAAAATAAACGACCTACGATAGCTCAATATCAAAACTCACCAAGTCCTTGAACTGACGGATGCGGTCGTGAATTTCTTTTTTACCAACCTCTTTTAGACGGGTAGGACCGAACTTCTCTACGCAGAAACTGGCCATGGCAGAACCCACGATTATACCTCTTTTCATGTTCTCGAAAGAGATATCGCCGGTCTTGGCAATATGCCCGATAAAACCTCCGGCAAACGTATCGCCGGCGCCGGTAGGATCAAATACATCCTCTAATGGAAGGGCGGGCGCATAGAAAACTTCATCTTGCTGAAAGAGCAAGGCCCCGTGTTCCCCTTTTTTAATGATCAGGTAGCGGGGGCCCATGGCCAGTATAGCGCGGGCGGCTTTGACCAGTGAATATTCGCCGGATAACTGACGCGCCTCTGCATCGTTGACCATCAGCATGTCTACATAACGCAGTACGATCTTGAGTTCATTCATGGCCGTCTCCATCCAAAAGTTCATGGTATCCATAACGATCAGACGGGGGCGTTGTGTCAGCTCCTGGATAACATTGAGCTGCATGCGGGGTTGCAGATTACCCAGCATCAAAAATTCAGCACCTTGATAACCGGCTGGCACCTTGGGATCGAAATCGGCCAGCACATTCAGATCGGTAACCAGGGTATCGCGACTGTTCATGTCGGCATGATAGCGCCCGCTCCAAAAAAAGGATTTTTTGTCCGCGACGATCTCTACCCCATCGGTTTGCACACCTCGGCGACGAAGCTCTTCCATCTCCTCTTGCGGAAAATCGTATCCGACAATCGAGATCTGCTGAACGGGGGTTACAAAATTACTGGCGGCATAGGCCACATAGGTGGCGGAGCCCCCGACAATACGGTCTGTTTTTCCAAAGGGTGTTTCGATGGCATCAAAGGCCATGGTTCCAACGGTAATCAATGACATAGGGTGCAAACCTATAATAATTCCACAACCTAAAAAAGGTATTATTTCGTTACCTTTCCAACCCTATTTGATCGCTATGGCAAAGGCAATTCGAAAAAAGGCTTCTAAAAAAGGACTGATCTTGCAAAAGGCGGCGGCCATGTTTCGCCAACGCGGGTTTGCGGCCACTTCGATGCGCGATCTGGCAGAGACGGTAGGAATAGAGGCGGCCAGCCTTTACAACCACATTGCATCAAAGAACGAGATACTGGAGGCTATTTGTTTCGAGATGGCCAATCACTTTAATACGCATATGGACCAGATCGAAGCCACCCGCCAGTCGGCCTTGTCGGCCCTCGAAGCGGTGCTTCGGTTTCATATTAGGCAGATGATCGACAACTACGAACAGGTCTATGTTAGTGACCGTGAGTGGAAACATTTGCAAGAGCCCTACCTCTCTAATTTTCAGACTCAGCGACGCACCTATCGCAAACGGATCGCTCACCTGATCGATACAGGCATACAGAAAAAAGAAATTCTGCCCATCGACAGTGCCACTGCCGTGCTTATTATGTTACATGCCATTAGCGGTATCGAAAGCTGGCATCGCAGTAAAAAAAGGATCAGCGCCCGTGAACTCGAGGACAACATGCTGACCATTTTGGTGGGCGGTCTTCGAAAAAATCACTAGAAGATGTCGCTACATTTTCATCCCCTTACCATTAAAGAGGTTCGGCAAGAAACAGCCGACTGTGTTTCTTTGCTATTCAGCGTACCCGAGGCCCTGCAAGCGACCTATCAATTTTTGCCCGGACAAAATTTGACTTTAAAGACCATCCTGAACGGAGCCGAGATACGACGCAACTATTCGATCTGCAGCGCACCACAAGACAACGAGCTTCGCGTAGCGATAAAAAAAGTAGAAGGAGGCGTTTTCTCGAACTATGCCAACGACCTACTCAAGGCCGGCGATACGCTCGACGTAATGCCTCCTGCCGGTAAGTTCAACACCCCGTTACATGCTTCGCAAACCAAGCGCTATCTGATGATCGCTGCCGGCAGCGGCATCACTCCCATTCTTTCGTTGATCAAATCGATCTTGTATACCGAGCCTACCAGCACGATCACCTTGGTGTATGGTAACCGCAGCCGTTCTAGCATTATTTTTTTTGAGGAACTCGAACAGCTCAAGAACAAGTACATGCAACGCCTCAATATCCTGCATATTCTGAGCCGCGAAAAAACGGATAGTCCCCTGCAACTAGGCCGCATTGATGCAGAAAAACTGACCCTCCTCGATCGGTTGATCGGATGTAAGAATATGGATGAGTGTTTCATCTGCGGACCCGAAGAGATGACCTTGAACAGCAAGGCCTTCTTGGAAAAATCGGGGATGCCCACAAAAAAGATCCATCTCGAACTCTTTACCAGTTCGAAAATAATGGCACGAGCCAAAAAGAGTCAGCCTGATGGCACACAAAAAAAGAGAAGCAGTCAGGTTACGATCAAACTAGATGGCAGAGAGGTAACTATCGACATCCCCCTGCAAGAAGAAGTGACGATCTTGGATGCGGCCCTTGCCCAAGGGGCCGATCTCCCTTTTGCCTGCAAGGGCGGCATGTGCTGCACCTGCAAGGCCAAGCTGGTGAGTGGCGAAGTGATGATGGACGTGCACTGGGGGCTTGAAGAAGAGGAGGTTGAGCAAGGGTACATCCTTACCTGTCAGAGCTATCCCAAGACCGAGAAACTGGTCGTAGACTTCGACCATAAATAAGGGGTCGTTTTAGCAGGTCAACCTTTACCCCCTAACAGTTGTTAGTTTTTAATAAATTTGCACTTTATCGCAATACCATGGAACACCACAACCTCGAACAGATTTTTCAGGATAAGATCGACCAAGAGATCAAGATCGAGCCCCGCGACTGGATGCCCGATGCCTATCGTAAAACCAATCTGCGGCAGATCAGCCAACACGCCCATAGCGAGATCGTAGGTATGCTACCAGAGGGCAACTGGATCTCGAGAGCCCCTTCGCTCAAACGAAAAGCCATTTTGCTGGCCAAGGTGCAAGATGAGGCCGGACACGGACTATATTTATACGCAGCGGCCGAGACGCTCGGACAATCGCGCGAACAAATGATCGAAGACCTGCACAGTGGCAGAGCGAAATACTCATCGATCTTTAATTACCCTACCCTTACCTGGGCCGACATGGGTGCTATTGGTTGGTTGGTAGACGGAGCCGCCATCATGAACCAGGTGATGCTGACCCGTACTTCGTACGGACCTTATGCAAGGGCCATGGTGCGGATCTGCAAAGAAGAGAGCTTTCACCAGCGCCAAGGCTTCGAGATCTTACTCGTACTCTCAAAAGGAAGCGATGCGCAAAAGGCCATGTGTCAGGATGCGATCAATCGTTGGTGGTGGCCTGCCCTGATGATGTTCGGCCCCCGTGACGGAGAGAGCACCAACAGCGATATGAGCATGAAGTGGAAGATCAAGCGCAAGAGCAACGATGAACTTCGCCAGCAATTCGTGGATATGATCGCCGAACAGGTCAAGTTGCTCAACATGACATTGCCCGATGAGAAGCTTCGTTGGAATGAAAACAAAAAGCATTACGACTTCGGCGAGATCAACTGGGATGAGTTCTGGCAAGTCGTAAAAGGCAACGGCCCCTGCAACAAAGAAAGATTGGCGGCCAGAAAAAAAGCCTGGGAAGAGGGACGCTGGGTACGAGAAGCTGCCTCGGCCTACGCTGCCAAGCAAAAACAAAAACAACAAGCAGCCTGATAACTACTCATCATGCAACTGATCAGAAAATTCTATTACGGCGATATTCCCGAAGATGCCAGTGGTGCAGCGAAAGCCGGCCCGGTACAACCGGCCTCTGATTGGCCCCTATGGGAGGTCTTTATCAGAAGCAAGCAAGGTCTTGAACATAAACATGTGGGTAGTCTGCATGCCGCCGATGCCACCATGGCCATCGAAAATGCCAGAGACGTCTATACCCGTCGCAGCGAAGGCATCAGCATCTGGGTAGTAGAAAGCCATCATATCAAAACATCGGCTCCCGAGGCCGCGGCCGAACTCTACGAGCCCGCACAAGACAAGATCTATCGTCATCCTACTTTTTATGATCTGCCCGACGAGATCAAACACATGTAACCGACATGACGAACCCTTCGCTCATTGATTTTACACTTTATCTGGCAGACAGCACCCTTGTCTTGGCGCAACGCAATGGAGACTGGTGTGGCCACGGGCCGGTATTGGAACAAGATATCGCCATCACTAACATTACACTCGACCTTATCGGGCAGTCCCGCAGTTTTTATCAATATGCGGCGCAACTGATCGGAAACGGCTGTACCGAAGATCAACTGGCTTACTGGAGAAACGAAAGAGAATTCAAGAATGCATTGCTGTGCGAAAGACCCAACGGCGATTGGGCGCAAACGATCTTGCGCCAAACCTTTTTTAGTTTCTATCAACGCGAACTATTTACCCAGCTACTACACGGAACGGACACAACGCTGTCGGCCATTGCCGAAAAATCGCTGAAAGAAGTACGCTATCATTGCCGTTGGAGCAGTGAGTGGGTATGCCGCTTAGGGGATGGCACCCCTGAAAGCCATGAGAGACTATTGGCAGCTATCGAGAACCTCTGGCCCTATACAGGCGAACTATTTGTAGCAGCCCCGTACGAAATAGCCCTCCATATCGATACGGCCACCAGTAAGGCAAATTGGATGGAGGCCATCAGCACCCTTTTTGCAGAGGCCACCTTGCCAGCTCCCTCGCTGACGAGTACGTTTATGCAGACGGGCGGCAAGACCGGACAACATACCGAAGCACTCGGCTACCTGCTGGCCGAACTGCAATATGTACAACGCTCTTACCCGGGTAGCGAGTGGTAA
>CANGYW010000099.1 GCA_947458335.1 Chitinophagaceae bacterium
ATCGGCTACGACGATGAAGTAGAAAGGTCTTTTTTTAGACCCGTGTCTTTGAAGACGGATTTTGGCTGACATAAATAGAAATTTAACAGCGTTAACAATATGTGTTTGGTCCGGTAAAAACCGGGGGTGCAAATATACAAAGGGGGTAATTAACAGGCAAGTTTTTTATGCCCTGCGTTTATCTTCTGAGACCCGGCATCATTTTTCCAAAAGCGCCCAACTTGTTCATATTCTTCATCATATCTCGCATTTGGTCGAACTGCTTCATAAAGTTGTTGACCTCTTGTATGTCTTTTCCGCTGCCTTTGGCGATCCTTTTTTTACGGCTGATATCGATCAGATCGGGGTCGGCTCGTTCGGCCGGCGTCATGGCGTTGATCATGGCCTCGATACCCTTAAAGGCATTTTCATCGATATCAATATCTTTCAGCTTGCTGCCCATGCCCGGTATCATTCCGAGCATCTCTTTCATATCTCCCATCTTCTTTAACTGCTCGAGCTGCATCTTAAAATCGGCAAAGTCGAATTTATTCTTTCTGATCTTGGCCTCGAGTTTTTTGGCCTCTTCTTCGCTGATTTGAGCCTGCGCTTTTTCGACCAGCGTGGTTATATCACCCATGCCCAAAATACGCTGGGCCATCCGCTCGGGATAAAAGATATCAAGGGTGTCCATCTTTTCGCCATTGCTGGTAAACTTGATGGGCTTATTGACGGTGTAGGTGATAGAGAGGGCCGCTCCACCTCTTGTATCGCCATCTAATTTAGTAAGCACAACTCCGGTAAAATTGAGCCGGTCATTAAAGGCCTTGGCAGTGTTTACTGCATCTTGACCCGTCATGCTGTCGACAACGAATAAAATTTCTTGAGGTTGAACAGCTTCTTTGATACGGGTAACCTCATTCATCATGGCTTCATCTACGGCCAATCGACCGGCTGTATCGACGATAACGACATTCTTGTTTAAGCTGCGGGCTTTGCTCACAGCATCGCGGGCAATGGAGACCGGATCTTGGTTGGCGGCATCGATATAGACCTCAACGCCGATCTGCTCTCCTAGCACCCGTAGTTGTTCCATCGCGGCAGGACGATACACGTCGCCGGCTACCAGTAGGGGGCTGAGCCCTCTTTTTTGTTTTAGGTAGTGAGCCAGCTTTCCACTGAAAGTAGTTTTACCTGACCCTTGCAAACCCGCGATCAGGATGATGGCCGGATTACCCTTATCCTGCAATGTGGCTTCTGTGCCCCCCATCAGGGCGGTCAATTCATCCTTTACGATCTTGGTCATTAACTGACCGGGAGAGACCGCATTGATTACCTTGGCCCCCATGGCCTTTTCTTTAACCTTGTCGGTAAATTCCTTTGCGATCTTATAATTTACGTCCGCATCCACCAATGCCCTTCGGATCTCTTTGATGGTGGTAGCCACATTTAGTTCCGTAATTCGACCTTGTCCTTTGAGGTTCTTAAAGGCTGTCTCGAGTTTTTGCTGTAATGAGTTGAACATAGTAATAAAGGGCGTCAAAGATACGGAGCGTTAGCTGATCATTGGGCCAGAAAGCTGCGGAGCATACGCGACCGGTGAGCATGTTGCAGACGGGCCAGCGCCTTTTCTTTGATCTGTCGAACCCTTTCGCGACTGATGCCCAGGTCGGCCCCAATCTCTTCGAGGCTTTTCGACAAGGGCTTGCCGATGCCGAAATAAGCGCACAAAATCCGTTGTTGCCGCTCAGTTAGGGTCTGAAAGCATCGCTCTATCTCGATCTGAAGAGAGGCTGCGCCCTCTAATTGGTGATCGACACGAGTGCTTTCTTTGTCTTCGAGTGATTCGCTCAGGTCGATCTTTTCCTCCTCGGCTAGCGGGGTGTCTATGCTCTGATGTTTAACATAAACACATCGGCAGGCACAAATCTCTTCTTCGCTAACGCCCATGTAAAGAGCTAACTCTTGTGTGGTGGGATCTCGCTCTAGTTCTTGTTCCAGCAATGCATATGACTTTTGCATTCGTTTTGCGCTGCTCACCTTGTTAACGGGTACTCGCACAATGCGACCGTGTTCGGCCAAGGCCAGCAAAATCGATTGCCGAATCCACCACACCGCATAGGAGATAAACTTGAACCCCTTGGTGCCATCGTAGCGGGCAGCCGCCTTGACCAATCCCAGATTACCCTCGTTGATCAGATCGCAAAGCGGCAACCCTTGGTGCTGGTATTGTTTAGCTACCGATACCACAAAGCGCAGGTTGGCACTGGCCAGCCGTTGCAGTGAGAACTGACATCCACTCTTAATTTTTTGTGAAAGTTCTGCCTCTTCTTCGGGACTGATTCTCTCAATGGAGGCAATCTCTTGTAAGTATCTCTCTACGCTCGGTTGGTCCCGGTTGGTGATTGACTTTCCGATCTTTATTTGTCGCATCCGCATGGCTTCGAATTGGAAGATCAAGTTATAGGATGGGGTGCCGTATCGACAAGTGATAATCCGCTTTGTTTTTTGCTAAAAAACTCCCGTTTTGTGTTTGATGTTATTTTCTCTATTATTGCATCGTTGCAACTGATACAGACATGAGCAAGCAATTATATACATTGGAGTTTCCGGTTCGTTGTTCGCCAACTATTTTGTACGATTTTTTGTCTACGCCGGCCGGACTGAGTGAATGGTTCGCCGACAAAGTGGATGAGCGCGAGGGGATGTTCTATTTTGGATGGGATGGAAACGTAGAGCAGGCCGAGGTCATCGAGAAAGAGCAAGATAAATTTGTTCGCTATCGCTGGGTAACGGCTCCCAAGGGAGAATATTTTGAGTTTGCCATAGATAAATCGGAGATCACCAACCAGACCATTCTGGTCATAAAGGATTTTGCCGAGAAGAAAGAAATAAAAGACCAAACCCTGCTGTGGGATCACCAGGTCAAAGATCTGTTCCACCGACTTGGCAACTAATGACGGCCTTAGCGTACTGACTTGTTTAAAAAACTTGATAAGCTGATTCTTCGGTCCTTTGCAGGACCTTTCATCGCCACCTTCTTTATTACGTTGTTGGTGCTGGTCATGCAATTCTTTTGGTTGTACATCGATGATTTTGTCGGCAAAGGATTGGGCCCGGGTGTTATTTTGGAATTTATCGGCTACCAAAGCGCGGTGCTGGTTCCGCTGGCCCTTCCATTGGCCGTTTTATTGTCTTCGCTGATGACCTTTGGGAACATGGGCGAGAATTTCGAGCTGGTTGCCATCAAGTCGGCGGGGATTTCGCTGTTGCGTTTTATGCGCCCTCTATTTTTGCTCAGTATCCTGATCGGCTTTATCGCCTTTTTATTTTCTAACTACGTAATTCCGGTGGCCAACTTAAAATCCAGAACGCTGCTGGCCGATATTGTATACGCCAAGCCGGCCTTTAATCTTAAGGAAGGTATTTTTTATGACCGAATCGGTGGGTACGCTATCAAGATTGGTAAAAAGGAATCCAACGACAGTGTTATACGAGATGTAATCATCTACGAGCAAGGCAACCTGTTGCAAGATAATTTTGTAATGGCCAAAAGCGGGGTCATGCGGGTCACGGGCAATAAGCGTTTTTTGGAATTGCATTTGCGCGATGGATCGCGTTATCAAGAACGAGGCAACCCTTTTGACGCGAGCAATAATGAATACATCCGAACAAACTTTAAGACCTATACCAAACAATTCGATCTGGCAGCCCTGGGTTTCAGTAGCCGAACAGCGGATAGTGTCAATAAGAATAATGAGCGGATGTTCAGCATGCGCCAACTGAACCAGGCCATCGATTCACTGCGACGCGAACGCGATACGGTAGTCAATCGTATGACACGCGACTTACTAACGCAGTTTGCTTTTTATGGATTGATGGATACGACCTGGTCGACTTCGGAAGCGAGTAGTGCAGAGAAAAAGCTACGCCGTGGTAAAACTAACCTTCGTCAACTTTTGCCCGACTCATCTCTTGCTATCTTGCTCAGTACTACACAGAGTTCAGCTGCCTCTATTCGGATGAGCGCCGAATCGTTGTACAGCGTGCTCTCCGACAAGAATCGCAGTGTGCGCCGTCACTTTATTGAGTGGCACCGTAAACTGGCCTTGTCGGTGGCATGTATCATCTTATTTCTGATCGGTGCCCCGTTAGGGGCGATTATTCGGAAGGGAGGATTGGGCACTCCGTTAATCTTTGCGATTGCATTTTTTATGCTATTCTATTTTTCTAGTACAGTAGGAGAGAAGTTTGCCAAAGAAGATACCCTTACCCCTTTTGTGGGTATGTGGCTGGCGACGTTCGTCTTGCTACCACTCGGCCTTTTTCTGACCTACAAGGCGCTTAACGATTCTAAGTTGTTAACCAAAGAGACCTACAGTAAATGGACCGCCTCTTTGTCGAGCGTTTCTGTATTGCTCAACCGTAAAAAAAATGGATCATGACCGTTACTACTCATTGGAAAGAAAAGCTGATGTTCGAGGCCGTACAAGAAAACGCCGGTACGGTAACCATGGATGGACATCTACAAGCTGGTATGAGTCCAAAGGCCTTACTGCTGGCTGGTTTGGCCGGTTGTTCTGCGGTCGATGTAGTGGAGATCTTAGAAAAAATGAGGGTGCCTTTTTCGGGGCTTACCGTGGTTAGCGCTACTGACCAGACTGCCGAGCATCCAAGGGTCTTTACCGATATTGATCTGCTCTATACTGTTACTACCGATGCCGCAAACGAAGACAAAGTGAGAAAGGCAATCGATCTTTCGCTAGAGAAGTATTGTGGAGTGGCTGCTATGTTACGCAAGAACAGTGCCATTCGTTATCGTTTCGAATGCGTACAGCCCGCATAAAGAGTTACTGGTCGGCCCCCATTATTTTTTTACCTGAGCTTTTCTAAGTTGTGCCAGCGTAGCTGATAGGTCTTTTGGTAAGGCTGCTTCGATACGTTGCGGTTGCCCCTTGTTGTCTAAAAAGCTTAATCGCTGGGCATGAAGAGCCAGTCTGGAAAGAATTGGTCTTTCTTCTTCTGCCTGTTTAGACAGTTTAAATTTTTTACGAAGCGAAGAGACCAGTACAGTTTTGCCATCTCCATACTGTGTGTCGCAGACAATGGGATGTCCAAGCGATTGCATGTGTACGCGTATTTGATGCGTACGACCGGTATGGATAATAAATTCTAACAGACTATAAGGTCGGAGTAGCTCGAGTACTCTGTAATCGGTGTGAGAGGGTTTCCCTTTGGCATGGGTCATCATTCTACCGTCGCCAGCCGGATGTTCGGCAATAGGCGTGGTAATGCTGCCTTGCTCTTCGGACGGCGTACCTAATACCAGCCCTGTATAGATCTTTTCGGTACGTCTCTCTTCAAATTGCTTGTTGAGCAACTGATGAGTTGTTTCATCTTTAGCAAACAAGATAACGCCGCTGGTCTCACGATCTAGCCGGTGCACGGCCCAACTGTTGCCGTATTTTTCGCGCAACATCATTTTAAGCGAGATCTCTTTGCCCAACCGGTCGGGCACCGATAAGAGCCCCGCGGGTTTGTTGAGTGCAATCCAATGATCGGTTTCGGCCAGTATTAGTGAGGAAAGTTGCATTCGTTATTACTTGCCTTTTCCAAAATGTTTGAGATCGCGTACCTCTTTCTCACTTAAAAATCGCCA
>CANGYW010000100.1 GCA_947458335.1 Chitinophagaceae bacterium
TCCATGCCTTTCAATTTTTAAAATTTTAGGTTGATGATCAGGTATTCTCTGGCCGCTAAGGTACGGGAATGCATTTCAGCAGTCCGGCAATTTTTATTGGTTTTGATGGATTTTGGGCAAAAAATGAGGAAAAATGGCCCAAAAAAGGCAAAAAATAGCCCGAAATCGTAAAATTCCGGGCTACTCAAAAGTCTTTACAAAGACCGGGGCAGTTCTATTACTCCTTTACCCTTTCTACGTATTCACCAGACTTGGTATTGATACGAATCAATTCTCCTTCATTAACGAACAACGGCACGCTGATGGAAGCTCCCGTTTCTACGGTGGCTGGCTTAAGGGTTCGCGTAGCCGTATCTCCGCGAAGTCCGGGCTCGGTATAAGTAACCTGCAAGACGATCTTGTCAGGCAACTCCACGCTCATGGGAAGTTCGGTCTCCGTGTTAAATAAAACGCTTACTTCCTGACCCTCTTTTAAGAACTGAGGAGCATCTACCACGTTTTCTTGCACGGCAACCTGCTCAAAAGTCTCGTTATCCATAAAATTATAGCCAGTGTCGTCTTTGTAGAGATACTGATAAGCCTTGCGCTCTACCCGAACGGGAAAAATATTATCTCCAGAGTTCCAGGTTTTTTCGATGGAGCGGTTATTATCGACCCCTTTTAATTTCGCCCATACTTTGGCAGCCGCCCGGGCAGTTTTATTCTCCCCGAACTCTACCACAGAATACAAGCTGCCATCGAGTTTTATAATCAGCCCACGGCTGATATCTGCTGTTGTTGCCATTAAAAAATATTGTGGCCGCAAAGATAAGGGAGCCCACCCTGAACGCAAAACTGCTACCTTTGCAAAAATTTTTACCAATGAAAGTAACCGTAGTGGGCGCCGGTGCCGTGGGAGCTACCTGTGCCGATAATATTGCCAGAAAAGAGCTGTGCACCGAGTTGGTTTTACTTGATATTAAAGAAGGAATTGCCGAAGGAAAAGCCCAAGACATGATGCAGACCGCCACCCTGCTCGGGTTCGACACCCGCATTGTGGGTAGCACCAACGATTACACCAAAACGGCAGGCAGCGATGTAGTAGTGATTACCTCCGGACTGCCTCGCAAACCCGGCATGACACGCGAAGAACTCATTGGTGTTAATGCCGGCATTGTGAAAGGAGTTTGTGAAAACATACTTAAGCACTCTCCCAATGCCATCTTGATAATCGTCAGCAATCCGATGGATACCATGACTTATCTGGCACTGCAACAGACTGGCTTGCCCAAGCACCGCATTATCGGAATGGGTGGAACACTCGACAGCAGCCGCTTTAAATACCAACTGAGTTTACACCTTGGTTGCAGTCCCGCCGACCTAAATGCTGTAGTTGTAGGCGGGCATGGCGACACAACTATGATTCCGCTAATCCGCATGGCGACTTGGAACAGCGTGCCTGTTACTAACTTCTTGAGTCAAGAGCAACAAGATAAAATTGTAAAAGATACCATGGTGGGTGGCGCAACACTTACTGCCCTTATTGGCACTTCGGCCTGGTATGCACCTGGAGCAGCCGCTGCTGCGCTGGTTGAATCGATCTTACGCGACGAGAAAAAGTTGTTTACCTGCTGCGTGTCGCTGAATGGCGAATACCATCAAAATGATATTTGCCTGGGTGTTCCTGTAACAGTGGGTAGAAACGGTTGGGAAAAGATCGTTGACTTCAAACTCAACACGGCAGAACAAGAGGCCTTCGACAAGAGTGCCGCCGCTGTACGCAGCATGAACGATGTGTTAAAGACGCTTTAACTCGCTTTAGGGGACTGTAACCATCATTTAGCTGCGTCGTTCCATCAAAAGAAAATAAAAACTTTTCAAGAGCTCCTACGGGAGCTCTTTTTTTTGAATGCGAAAACAAAACCGGTTGGCTCGTCCTGCAAAATCGAACGGAGTAGTTGCTTTGGTGATATCCTTTACCATGCAACTTTCTTGTATGGTTTTATCAAGATCGAACTTTGTAAAATTCGTACTAAAATAAAGTACCCCATCGGGGCTGAGTATCCGAAGCGCTTCGCGAATCAGCATGGGATGATCGCGCTGTACATCCAATATATCATCCATGCGCTTGCTGTTGCTAAAGGTGGGTGGGTCCATTACGATAATATCGTAACGCGAAGCAGCCACCTCTTTCAAGTACTTTTTTACATCGGCCTGCACAAAAGAAAATCCACCCTCTTGACTACCTGAAGACTCCCGTATGGTAAATCCATTGAGCAACATATTTCTTTTAGCCCACTCCAAATATGTATTCGAAAGGTCTACCGTAGTTATTTCACTGGCGCCACCAGCAGCAGCATACACCGAAAACGAGCCGGTGTACGCAAACAGATTGAGCACTCTTTTTCCATTTGACTGCGAACGCACCAACGCCCGGGTATCGCGGTGATCCAAAAAAAGCCCCGTGTCGAGATAATCGGTAAGGTTGACCCAAAAAGAAAGTCCGTTCTCCTCTACACTAAAAAACTCATCTCGAATCTCTCCGGCTTTTTGATATTGCCCGCCCCGCCCTGGCTTTCGCTGTCTAAGCTTGGTATAGATCTGCTCCGGTGATGTACCTAGCGACTCGCCGATCTGTTGCAAGCAGCGCTGTAACCAGAGCGCATGCACCTCCTCTTCCATGCCGTGTCGCCTTTTATATTCGGCCACATAGAGCTTATCGGCATAACGGTCAATACAAAAGGGAAATTCCGGCAGGTCGTGATCGTACAGGCGATAACAACTGACCGCTCGCTTGCGGGCCTGTTTATCTAGATGTCGGGCCAGCTTTTGCAAACGATTATGAAACATCTCTAACTGCGAATCGACCACGCTGCATATTTTTAACGAAATTAGCTTTTTGAATGTAGGTGACAACAGTCATTTGAATGTATGCGATCGTTGACATAGAAACCACCGGGTCTTATGCGGCCGCCAACGGCATAACAGAGATCGCCATTCATCTCTTTGATGGCAATTCTGTAACAGAGACCTACGAAACCCTGGTTAATCCCGGACAACCCATTCCTCCTTTTATTCAACGCATGACGGGGATCACGGACAAGATGGTGGCCACAGCCCCTTCGTTTTCGCAGATCGCAACCAAGGTGTACGCGCTATTGCAAGGGCAGATCTTTGTAGCCCACAATGTGCAGTTCGATTACTCGTTCATTAAGGAGCAACTAAAACAAGAAGGCTATAAGCTGCAATGCAGCAAACTTTGTACCGTCCGGCTTAGCCGGCAGATCTTGCCGGGACTTCCCTCGTATAGCTTGGGCAAACTTTGTCGCTCCATTGGCATACCACTGGAAAACCGCCACCGCGCCGGAGGAGATAGCGCCGCTACGGCTCTTCTCTTTAAACGACTGATGGACGCCGATCAGCACCATCATATTGCAAAAAGCCTTAAAAGAAACTCTAAAGAATCTATCCTTCCACCTTACGTACCCAAAGACCATTGGGAAAAACTACCCGCCCGGCCCGGTGTCTACTATTTTCATAATGCCAAAGGCAAGGTGATCTATGTGGGTAAGGCCATCAATATTCGCTACCGGGTCAATAGCCATTTTAGCAACGATGCCCCCGGGCTGCAAAAGCAGCGCTGGATAAAACACATCTATGGCATCTCGCATACAGAATGCGCCACCCCACTGATAGCGTCAGTGCTGGAATCGGCAGAGATCAAACACCGGTGGCCACGCTTTAATTCCGCCCAAAAAAACAAGGAGGATCGCTACGGAATTCATGTGTACGAAGATCAGTCGGGTTATCTGCGATTGATTATAGACAAGAACCGAAATACCCTACCAGCGCTTCAACGGTTTTATTTGCTGGTAGAGGCCCATAGCCGAATGCGAAAGTTGATGCGGGAATTTAACCTCTGTCCGATCCTCTGCTTTTTTCAGGAAGCCACTCAATCCTGTGAGGGGATTAAAGAGGGTTACTGCAATGGCGCCTGCCAGCAAAAAGAAAGTTTCGACGCTTACAATGCGCGGGTGCGGGCGGCTTGTCAACAAGCAGAGTCGCAACCCAGTTTTGCCCTTGTGGACCGGGGCCTTCAAAAGAACAGTTATTCTTGTATTTTGATAGAGAGGGGTACTTTTTATGGAATGGGCTATGTGCCCAACAGTGTAACACCAGATAATCTGGAAATACTCAAAGAATATGTTACCCGCTATAGAGACAACAGCTATATACAGCGAATTATTCGCGATCACGCAGGGCAATACCCTGAAAAAGTGATACCACTAGAAACAGAGAAGGTTAGTTTAGCCACGTAAACTCCTCGGCCCGTGGCATAGCGCTAAAAGTATCACTTGCCAATGCAGGAGGAACAGTTAACTTGCGAAGATGCGTATTTAAAAAAGCGCCGTCGACTGTCAATATAGCGGCCAGCGTGTCATTATTTTTAAACAACTGATGACGGATGGTCCAGCGAGAAAAATCCTGCCTGGCTGCCAGCAGGCAAAGATCGATAGCAACCGTATCTCCCATCTGAAGTTCCCGCTTAAATCTACTCTCTTCTCTAAAGAGAATGGGGCCGATCTGCAATTGATGAAAGACCGATTCGGTGAGGCCCATGGCTCGTAAAAACTCCATTCGGCACATAGCTCCCCAATCGTAATAGACCGAGTGACGAACATGAAAATTAGCATCGATATCGGCCCAGCGCAATTGAATGGGAAGTAAAAAATTTTCCATAGCACAAAACTACAAAACAGATTTTCAAATATGCGCCCGATAAAAAACGAACCCTTATTTTTACAGCTCTAAACATTGGCCATGAAAAATTCACTACTCTTATCTGTTGCGTTAGTAAGTGCTACTGCACTGTTGGCTCAAACCAACCCTGCCAAAAAGGTAGCGCCTACCGTCAATAAGTCGACCACTGCCCCTTCAGCCACGAAAGCGGCAGCTCCTGTTGCAAACAAATCGGCAGCTTCCGCGGCCACACGCACGGCGGCCCCTGTAGCCGTAACTCTAAAAAACGAAATCGATTCTATAAGTTATGCGTTGGGCATTAGCCTGGCCTCTTATTATAAATCGCAGGGTATCTCTCAGCTTAACACCGCACTGCTTTCCAGGGCCGTATCGGATTTCTTGCAAGGGAAACCCACTTTAATGGACAATGCAACCAGCTCTACCACCTTAAACAATTGTATGACACGTTTACAAAGCGAAAAAGCAAAACTCAACAAACAAGACGGAGAGTTATTTCTAGCCGAAAACAAAAAAAGACCCGAGGTAACAACCACCGCAAGCGGCCTGCAATACGAAGTATTGGTACAAGGCACCGGTGAGCAACCCACGGCTGTGGACACCGTCACCTGCCACTACCGCGGCACGTTCTTAGACGGAAGAGGTTTTGATAATTCGTACGACAGAGGTCAGCCTATCAGTTTTCCGCTCAATGGCGTCATCAGAGGTTGGACCGAAGGACTGCAATTAATGAAGGCAGGCTCTAAGTATCGCTTTTACATTCCCTACTCGCTAGGATACGGAGAAGCGGACTATATGTCCATTCCCGGCGGATCTATGCTGATCTTTGAAGTGGAGCTGATCGAGATCAAAAGAAAAAAGTAA
>CANGYW010000101.1 GCA_947458335.1 Chitinophagaceae bacterium
CCGGGTGCTGTCTCTGAAGAAGGTAATTGTGCTAACTCTTTTATGAATTTTCCATTAGCATCGGTGATGACTACACGAGACGCAAAACCAGTGGCAGGTACCGTATACGAGAACGGAGGTACGATGATCTCTTGCAACAAATATTTTTTATCGGGCGACACGCTAAGGCTTTTGTAAAGTGCCGGGTTTCCCAGCCGGGTTTCGGTGCCACCGGTATTGCTCACCAGTTGCGTCTGGGCATAAAAAGCGAATAGCGCCTCGTCGTGTGGTGATTTTATTAGGTCTTGAAAAGTGGGTCGAGGGCTTGCTTTTCCACTATTCTCCTGAATGGCCGGACCTGCGGGAACATCCGGTTTTGTGGGTGCGGCCGAGATAGGTTGGGCACAGGTAAAATAAAGCAGTGTGCTATTATCTTTCCACTGGTAGCGGTTCATTACGGCGTTGATCGGGCTACGGTTGATGCGAACGGCTTTTTGCTTCGCCAAGGTAATCACATAGAGATCGATATGGTATTGACCCATTTGAAGAAAAGATATTTTTTGTTGATCGGGGCTCCAACTTACCGCGGTAGCCTTAAGTGGTTGTGGCAATCCGCTAATAGTATACTCTTTTTGAGTAAGGGTATTACGGAGCTTGAGCGTATGTATTAGCGACTGTCGGCTGGGGCCTGCATTGCGCGGGTTAATGCGCAGACCAGCGATCTTGAGCTCTGGGGCGGCCAGGTCTTCCATGGCAGCATAGCTATTCGTCTCACTCAGTAGCATCCACTCGCCTTTATTATCGACGCTCACAGTTGCGGGTCGCTGCGCCAGTAATAATTCGGCCACTTCTTTGGGGGGAAGTTTATAGCCTCCGCCCTGTTGAGCTACTGCGGGTACAAAGGAGATAAACAACAGTAATAGCGTTGAAAAAAATCGGATTCCATTTTGCATGGTTCAATAATTTTGTAACCAGAAAGATAAGGCAAAACAGCCTCTATGCGCATCCTGTAGGTCCTAAAAACCGATCGGTGTCTTGTTGATTAATAGTCGATATTTGTCAAGTTTATTCTAAAGCCGCTATTATGAATATTAAGGTCTGTGGAATTACCACGTTTAAGCAATTACAACAACTCGATGGTCTCGAGATCGATATGGCCGGATTGGTCTTTATACCTGATTCTCCCTGGTATGCAGGTACTTCTCTATCCGGCTCGGCGGTTAGTAAGGCAGACTTTGATGTAAAAAAAGTCGGTATCATGCGCAATCCTTCTCTGAGTGAGGCCCTCGATATCATAGACGAGTATAAGCTCGACGTAGTCCAGTTGGTAGGAGAGGAGAGTGAAACGCTTTGCGATGACCTGAGTACAGAGGTGGAGGTCATCAAATCTTTTTACCTGTCCGACGTCACGGCCTCCGTAGATGAATTGATTAAGGAATATGATGCGGTTTGTGATTATTACCTGTTTAGCGGGCCTGTGGCTGCCGCTACGGATATCTACGGCAGCGGCCTTTCACTTGCGTTGCTTAAGCAAGCGCGCATCGAAAAGCCATTTTTTATTTCGGGAGGTATCGATAGTTCGCATGCTTCGATGATTAGGGGGGTAGACCACCCAGACTTTTTCGGAGTTGACCTGACCACCGGTTTCGAGATCGCTCCAGGCGATAAAGACCTCAAGTCATTACTGCAGTTTAGACAACTGCTCCGCTGATTGCGTATCTTTGATAATACAATAGCCCTAAAAACAATTCACATGTTATTTCGTATCGCTTTAATGATAGGTTACTTGTGTATCGGCTCTCTGGTTGCCGAGGCACAGACTTCTTCTGAGTTTAGTTTGACCGGACAAGTGGAGGGATTCGCCGACAGCAGTGAGGTAAAGTTGGTTCGAAGCGGCGAAAACACTCCGCTGGCGCAGGCACGCATTATCAATAATCAATTTGTACTAAAAGGGGCACTGTCCGAACCTTCGTTGGTCTTTTTGTTTATGGGCGACCAGTCTCAACCTGCCGAACTTTTTATAGAAGCTAAGCCCATGGTCATCAGGGGCAGTAAAGGAAATCCTGGCGCAATGCAACTAGAAGGAAGTGGTTCTCATCTTGTCTTTCAGCGTTTTTTAGGTGGATTTGTACCCTATATGCAACTTCGCAATCAACAAGCTGCGGCTCTCAACGCTTCTCCAAGCGATAAAACGCGCGATAGTCTGCTGGCAGCTTATACTGCTTCGAACATGGCCATGCAGCAATTGGTAGAACAGTTGGTCAAACAAGAGCCAGCTTCTCCTGTGACCAGCTTTGTGCTGGCAGCTACCTACGGATTTTTTAACGATATGGCTTGGCTAGAAAAATGTTTTGAGTCACTGCAGGCATCCGCTCAGCAGAGTGCGTCCGGCAAACAATTGGGGGCGATGATTCAGGACGGAAAGATCGGAGCGATTGGATCGAAGGCAATTGACTTTACCCAAGCCGACACCAGCGGAAAGATGGTGTCGCTCTCTTCATTCAGGGGTAAATATGTGTTGGTAGATTTTTGGGCCAGCTGGTGTGGTCCGTGTCGCCAAGAAAATCCCAATGTAGTTGATAACTTCAATAAGTTTAAAGGTAAAAACTTTACCGTGTTAGGAGTATCACTCGATCGCGAAGATCAGCGTGCTAAATGGCTTGAGGCCATCAAAAAAGATAGACTTACCTGGACGCATGTCAGCGATCTGAAATTCTGGAATAACGAGGCCGCTCGTCTGTATCGGGTCAATGGTATTCCCTATAATTTTTTGGTTGACCCCAGTGGCACTATCATCGCTAAAAACCTACGGGGCCCTGCACTCGAAGCCAAGTTGTGCGAGGTGCTGGGATGCAAATAAGAATGCAACACTTCAACGGCGCGAAATCTTTTTATTTTCCGATCGTTAGCCGAAAGCTTATGCCATGAGTAGCGCCTGTTTCACTATAGCCAGGAGCTATACGAAGGCTCAGGTCATTTCCTACATCAAAACTTTTTAGATGTGCGTCTACGGCGGCGTCCACCACGTTTAATCCCCATAGTACCAAAAAGAAAAGTGCCGAATAATCGATATCTCTTCTAAATTGGTTTCTGTAATACTTTAAACTCTCTTCCGGAAGGGGTTGTAAGTTCGGTTTTATCTTGCCGAAAAGGGCTGAGTCTGTTCGATTAACACGCATATTGTATTTTACTCGATAAGCAAAGCGTGTGTCTTGGTAGTTGTTAAGATTGTAAAAGAAAATCGCTCCCGAAGTAGCCAATGCCCCATAGACAATAGGGACTTTCCAAATTTTTTTATTGTAGATCTGACCCAGTCCGGGTACGATGGCCGATCGAAGGGCTGCCTTTTTAGGAGGATGGGCTGCCGTTGCAGAGTCATAGCGATTTTGCTTGGCCGTAGGCACTTCTTGTCCGTAAGTGCGGAATGCTGCCAGTAGAAAAAAACTGCATGCACAAAAAAATATAAAGGGCTTCATTAATCGAGCGGGGCATTCAGTTGCCGGAGAATTTTGTTAAGTTCTTCGGATGAATAGTACTCAATAATCAGCTGCCCTTTTCCATCTCGCTGTTGCTTGATGCGCACCCGGGTGCTGAAATGAGAGGCTAATTTATCTTCAATTCTTTTAAGGGGAGAGGTAGCCGTTGATTTTGCACTATTTTTAACAGCAGGTTGATCTTTTTTTACTTGTTGAACAAGGGCCTCGGTTTGTCTTACAGAGAGACCTTTTTGCATGATCTCCTTAAATGCATAGAGCTGAACATCGACCAATTCAATAGCCAGCAGCGCCCTTGCGTGGCCCATACTGAGTTCGCCTTTGCGTACGGCCAGCTGAATGTCGGGGGGTAATTTTAATAACCGAATGCTATTGGCTACCGTGCTGCGGTCTTTTCCCATGCGGTCGGCTACCTGTTCTTGCGTGTAATCCAGCTCGTCCATCATGCGTTTGTAGCTTAAGGCTACCTCTATGGCATTGAGGTCTTCTCGTTGAAGATTTTCGAGCAAGGCCAGCTCTAATAATTGCTGGTCGTTAGCTTGTCGCTGGTAGGCCGGTATATCGAGCAGCCCGGCTAATTTGGCGGCCCTCCATCTTCTTTCTCCGGATATCAAACGATATTTTCCGCTAGCCAACTTGGCTACGGTAATGGGTTGAATAATATCGTGCTGCTTTATGGAGGCCGCTAATTGTTGCAGGGCCGTTTCGTCAAAGTCGCGTCGGGGCTGTTTGGGGTTAGCTTCTATGTCTGCCACAGGAACCCTGGTGCTGGCCGTAGCCGACTCCACTACAGCTGGTTTGAGTTGACCACCCGTTGTCTTTAGGTCGGTATCGATACTTTGCAACAGTGAGCGGATCCCTTTGCCCAACTGGTCTTTGTGTTGCTTGGGGTTGCTCATGATTATAATTCTAAAATTCGTTCTTCGTTTTTGATGCGGGTCAAATTATTTTTTTGCAAGATCTCTTTGGCTAGGTTCAGATAGTTCATTGCGCCTTTGCTGTTGGCATCGTAGAGAATCACCGGCTTGCCCGTACTAGGGGCTTCGGCCAGCCGGGCATTACGATGTACTATGGTGGTAAAGACCATGTCTTCGAAATGTCTTCTCACCTCGCTTACGACTTGGTTGCAGAGGCGCAATCTTCCATCGTACATGGTCATAAGAATTCCTTCGATGACCAATTGCATATTAAGTCGGCTTTGAACAATCTTGATCGTGTTGAGTAGCTTTCCCAACCCTTCTAGCGCAAAGAATTCAGCTTGCACGGGTATTACGACCGAATCGGCTGCAGTAAGCGCATTTACAGTAATAAGCCCCAGCGAGGGCGAGCAATCGATGATAATAAAATCATACTCGTCTTTTACAGCTTCGATCAAATTTTTGAGTACCGTTTCGCGGTTGGGATAATTGATCATTTCGATCTCGGCTCCCACCAGATCGATGTGCGAGGGAATCAAATCTAGGTTGGGGATCTCGGTCTTTAAGATTACATCTTTTGCCTTGGCTTGGTTAACCATGCAGTCGTACAAGCTCTGGGTGATGTTGTGTAGATCAAAGCCCACCCCAGTGGTGCTGTTGGCCTGTGGGTCGGCATCTACCAGTAATGTCTTGTACTCTAGCACCGCGAAACTGGCCGCCAAATTGATGGCGGTGGTGGTTTTTCCGACACCTCCTTTTTGGTTGGCTACTCCGATGATTCTTCCCATAGTCAGTTGAACTTCCTTGCGTTGAAAATGTTAGTGGTAAAGATGCCTGATTGGACGAAGACGACAAAATTAAGTTTTGCCCATTAATTTTACCGACCTATGCGCAATGCCCCCTTCTGGTGGATCTTTATTGGATTTGTTTTTTTGCTAGATCTCTACGTTTTTCAGGTGATGCGACACCTGACCAATGGATCTAGCTCGCGCGTCAGGATCTTATGGCATGGTTCCTACTGGTTTATTTCAGTTCTTTCGCTGGCGCTATTACTATTTTTACCC
>CANGYW010000102.1 GCA_947458335.1 Chitinophagaceae bacterium
CTCAGCAAGCCCTCGACAGTGCGGCCCTTGCCTTTCAGCAACTGCCTTTTTATAAAGGACTACTCTATAACCCAGAGACACAAGTCTACCTAATGGGTGTTCGCATCAACAAAGAGTTGATGAACTCTAAAGCGCGGGTGGGTGTAGTCAATGCCATCGAGCAAGCTACTGATGCGTTTGTCAAAGCCACCTCGCTAACCGTTCATAAAAGCGGTCTTCCGTACATCCGAACCAAAGTGGCCGTGATGATCCAAAACGAAATGCGCTTCTTCTTACTGGCTTCGGTGATCTTATCGGCACTTATCTTATTGGCTTTTTTCCGCTCGGTTAGCGCTATGTTACTTTCGATTGTAGTGGTGGGTATTGGTGTTGTCTGGAGTGTGGGTACCCTGCAACTGTTCGGCTTTAAGATCTCACTGCTAACCGCACTCATTCCCCCGCTGGTCGTGGTGATCGGCATACCTAACTGTATTTACTTTTTAAATAAGTTTCACGTAGCCTGGAACAAGACCGGTCAAAAAGAGCAATCGCTGGTGCTCATGATCGACAAGATGGGAATCGTAACGCTATTTTGTAATGTGGCAGCCGCAATTGGATTCGCCGTATTCGCATTAACAAGTAGTCAGATATTAAAAGAGTTTGGATTGGTGGCGGGTATCAACATCATGGCCCTTTTCTTTATCTCATTAATTTTTATTCCGGCCGTACTCAGTTTCTTGCCGCCTCCTAAAACAAGACATACCCGCTATCTCGATAATCCCTGGCTCAACAAAGGACTAGCCAGTCTCGAAAAATGGTCGCTGCATCATCGACCCTTTATTTACGGAGTTACTGGCCTGGTACTGGCCGTTTCTATCGCAGGTTTATTTAAACTAAAAAGCGAAGCCTTTATAGTAGACGATCTGCCTGTATCGAACCAAGTGTATACCGATCTGCGTTTTTTCGAGACACATTTTAAAGGTGTAATGCCACTCGAGATCGTGGTTGATACCCGCAAAAAGCAAGGCGTTATTAGAAACATGCGCAATCTAGAGGGCATCGATTCGCTGTCGCGCTTTATTGAAAATATTCCTAACATGGCCCGCCCCCTTAGCATCGCCGAGGGGCTCAAATTTGCCAGACAGGCCTTCTTCGAAGGAGACAGCAGTAACTACCTGTTACCCTCCGCCTATGACCTGCCTGCTCTGTCGCAATACCTGAGTATAAAGGATAGCTCACAAAACAATAACTCATTTGCCAAGCTGGTGGGATCGTTTATGGATAGCACTAAAAGCCAGGCCCGCATAAGTGTGAGTATGGCCGATATTGGAAGTTATCGACTGCCCGGATTGCTCGATAGCATTCAATGGCAAGCCGAGCAGATCTTTAACAAGGATAGCATCAATGCGCTCAACGCCGACTCCGCTACTCGTGAGGCTGCACTAGCTGAAAACAGTAAATGGGGTCAACGCACCCACCAAATAGAATTAACAGGTAGCAGTGTTACTTTTTTAGAGGGAAGTCGCTTTATTATTAGCGGGTTAAAGGATTCTATCTTCTGGGCCTTTTTACTCATCAGTCTTTGCATGCTCTATTTGTTTCGCTCGTTGCGCATTCTTTTCTGTTCGCTAATTCCCAATATTATTCCCCTGGTTATTACGGCCGGAACCATGGGCTGGGTTGGTGTTCCGCTTAAACCATCTACCGTACTGGTATTTAGTGTAGCGCTGGGCATTGCCATTGATGTAACCATTCGGTTTCTGGTTAACTATAAACAAGAGTTACCTCACTACCATCATGATCCCTATAAGACCGTAATTCAAACCATTTACAGCACCGGCATCAGTATTATTTATACTTCGCTGGTGTTGATTGCCGGTTTTATTATTTTTTGCTTTAGCAAATTTGGAGGAACGCAGGCCCTGGGCTGGCTTACCTCACTTACCCTGGTAGTAGCTACCCTCACTAACCTGATCTTACTGCCTGCCATGCTGCTATCGCTTGGAAAAGAGGGTAAGAAAGGATAAGGTTATCTTTGTTTCTCTCAAACATCTCCCTTGGAAAAAAGCAATTTTGTAGACCAGATCAGAATTTTTTGTCGCAGCGGACATGGCGGTGCGGGCAATAAGCATTTTATGCGCAATAAGTTTACAGCCATGGGTGGGCCCGACGGCGGAGACGGCGGACGAGGGGCGCATATTATTTTGCGCGGCAATCGTAATCTCTGGACGCTGCTGCACCTGCGTTATTATAAAAATGTATTAGCCGAAGATGGCGAAAAGGGTGGCTCGAACAACTGTCATGGAAGAGACGGAAAAGATATCATTATCGAAGTACCGCTGGGAACCATTGCACGCGACGAAGAAAGCGGAAAAAAAGAAGCAGAGGTGCTCGAAGACGGACAAGAGATTATTTGGATGCCCGGCGGTAAAGGAGGATTGGGCAACTCGCATTTTGCCACACCAACTAACCAGGCTCCTGAGCATGCACAACCCGGATTACCCGGTGTTGAAGGGTGGAAAGTACTAGAGCTAAAAGTATTGGCCGATGTAGGATTAGTGGGTTTTCCCAATGCCGGTAAGTCTACACTGCTATCCGTAATTACTGCGGCAAAACCCAAGATCGCCGACTACGCCTTTACCACACTAACTCCCAACCTCGGCATGGTTGAATATCGAGATGGACGCAGCTTTTGTGTAGCCGATCTGCCCGGTATCATCGAAGGCGCTTCCGAAGGAAAGGGTTTGGGGCATCGCTTCTTGCGACACATTGAACGAAATGCCGCCTTACTATTTTTGATACCGGCCGACAGCGCTGATCATAAAAAAGAATTCGAGATCTTAGTTCGCGAACTTGAACAATACAACCCCGAGTTGCTGCACAAGCAATTCGTGATCGCCATTAGTAAAAGCGATATGCTCGATCAAGAATTAAAAACAGCTATTGCCCGCGAATTACCCGAAGAAGTACCGCATGTATTTATCTCCTCCATTACCCAGCAAGGACTAGTGGAGTTAAAAGATCTGCTCTGGAAGATCGTCAACGAACCCATAGTCCCATGATACAGCGTTGCTTTTTTTGTCAGCAAGAAATAATTCCGGTACATGTGCATGGCCATTATCAATGTCCTGTTTGCCACACTAACATTATGCCTTGCTGCGACGGCGATAACTGTGATACTAACTTGTTACTAAAAAATACCTCAATAAGTACGACCGACCGTATCGCAGGCGGCCTTGAGGAGTGAGTTGGCATCGGGCGCATCTTGCCATTTTTCCCAGAACATAACGCCTCCGGCAATATCCTTGGCTAGTTTAGCCTTACGCTTAACGGTGTACTGCCCGTTATAGTAGATCGTATAATTAGTAAATGAACCCGCACTAACCACCGCCGAGTCGAGTTGCGAATTTCCTCCCTGCGATAAAATGTTTCGATAAGAAAGTACCGTGTTGGTCTGTGTTATGCCCGAAGGTCTTCCATAAGACGGTACACCGAGCACCGCTTTACCTGCAGGCATACCTCGGGTAGTAATCCAGTATTGCAAACAAGTTTGCGCCAGTGCATAATCGCTATGATGTCGGTAAGGTACTGTGGTGCTAAAATCGTCGTAGGCCATAATATTGAAAAAATCGACTACCCCAAATAACTCGTTGCGTATGGCATCCCTATATCCTCCAGCATATTTTCCTGCAGTAATAGCGCAAGAAAGATAGTAACGAGCGTCGCGGTGCAGCGAATCAGCCAGCTCCTTCATCAACGCTGTAAAAGTTACATCGGTTCCATCGCTGGTGCTGGGAAATTCCCAATCCATGTCAACACCATCCAGTTGTTGCGTACGCACGACTGTCATTACATCGCGAATAAAGTTCGTACGTCCACTAGGCGAAGAAGCCATATTCTTGAAGTTGGTAGTTCCATTGCTACTACCGTCATTAATACCTAAGAAAATTTTGGCATTATTAGTTCTTGCCTTGGCTGCTACCGAAGCCAATGAGGCCGTATTGCTAGTAGGTGGTACCAGCGAACCTGTGCTGTTTACCTGGTAAAAAGCATACACCACCACATTGGTCATTTTAAACTTGACATCGGGCACATCAGTTAGCGAACGATACGAGGGAAAATAGCCGACCACATAGTAACCAAGCGAGGGAGGTGCTTGAATAGTGATGAATGTAAAGGAGCGTGCTGCAGCAGAGCAACCTGTAGCAGCACCAGCACTATTACGCGGAATCACATACCAATAATAGGTTACGTTAGGAGTAGGTGCAATGGTAATAGTATGGCTGGTCCCTGTTACCCCTGAAGCCACGGCCACTGCGTTAGTAGCTGAGGTACCCAGCATCACATCGTAGGCACTGGCTAGTAACACATTGCTCCAGCTAAGGGTAATAGTGGTGGTCGTTACAAAAGAACCAGACGAAGGGCTGACCAATGAACCACAACCAGGCATGGAGGGTGTTGGCGTTGGAGGGGGTGAATCTTTTTTACGGCAGCTCTGCACGATCAACAGGGCTACTAAAAAAAATAAAAGCACAGACGATCGCATAAGCAGAATTAGGGCATCAAGATAGCAAATAATGTTAAATCGAGTCTGGTAAAATGGGATTTTCGTAGGTTTGCCCTCTAAACAATTGCACCATGAAAAAATATCTCCTTACCCTGCTAATTACTGTAAGTCTCGTTGGAAAAATACTAGCCGACGAAGGCATGTGGCTACCCTTATTACTAGGCCAGCAGGTCTATAACGACATGGTAAAAAAAGGACTCAAGCTCACCAAAGAGCAACTCTATCAGATCAATAAACCTTCTCTTAAAGATGCGATCATCATTTTTGGAGGCGGCTGCACCGGCGAGATCGTTAGTAGCAAGGGATTGATCTTTACTAATCACCACTGTGGATACGATGCAATTGCTACGGCCAGCAGTATTGAAAAAAATTATTTGCGTGATGGCTTCTATGCTGCTTCTATGAACGAAGAGATTCCTACTACTCTTTCGGTACAGTTCTTGCTTCGCATCGATGATGTTACCAAAGAAGTACTCGATTCACTCAAAGGGCTCAGTGGCGCAGAGCGTGTACAAAAGCAAGCAGCCGTACTAGCCGCAATCAATAAACGAATGAGTAACGCTGATGAAAGTATCGAGACCAGGGTAAGTTCTCTCTTTAAGGGTAATCAGTTTCTGGCTTTTGTATACCAGCGCTATAGTGATGTACGCCTCGTTGGGACGCCACCAGAGAGTGTAGGTAAATTCGGAGGAGATACCGACAATTGGGAATGGCCTCGTCACACCGGTGATTTCTCTGTATTCCGCGTCTATACCGATGCAAACGGAAAACCCGCTAAATACAACAAGGGTAATATCGCCTATAAACCCAAATGGCACTTACCGGTTTCGCTCAAGCCACTCAAAGACGGCGATTTTGCAATGATCTGGGGATA
>CANGYW010000103.1 GCA_947458335.1 Chitinophagaceae bacterium
CCCAGGTCGTTCTCTTGCCAAGTGCATAGTCGACTCTGGCTGTAAAAATGCCTTTGTTAAAATCGCTGTACGGCAAAAAACCATTTCTTCGCTCAGCGTAATACCCGCTAACATTTACTTTTAGCTTTCCGTTACTTAAACCTGTTTGTACATCGGCCCGTCTGTAGCCGAGATTATTGGTTTGCATCGATACCGTGGCGGTCGGTAGGGCCGTACCTGTTTGGGTAATAAAATTAACAGCACCACCAATAGCTTCGCCCCCATAGAGACTGCTGCTGGGGCCTTTTATTACTTCTATGTTCTTAACGGCCGCCATATTCATTTCCATGATGGCATTGTGATTAAACACACCGCTAGTGCGAACAGGAATACCATCTTCGAGGTACATAAAAACAGCCCTGGTGCCCATCGGTTGACGAATGCTCATGCTGTGTTGTTCATTTCCCAGATTGACCATATAGACTCCGCTAATCTTATTGATAAGCTGATCTACCGTTGAGGCTTTTGTTTCGTTGATGAGTTTGGTGCTGATCGTGCCAATCGCAATGGGAGCTTGGGAACGCTTTACCACATCTCGGTTAGCACTTACCACTACCTCGTCGAGATCGTTAACCAATTTTGGTAGTGCAACTTCTTTGGTGCGCTCTGTAATGGTTAGATTGATGGTTTGATAGCCGGCATAGCTGATGCTGACAGTCTTTATGCGATCCGGTACCACAAAGGATCCATCGCTGAGTGTGGTGATTTTATTTGCTTCGAAAGAGACAGTGGCTCCACGTAAGGGTTCTTTGGTGTCGAGGTCAAAAACTTTGATTTTGATGTCTTGTGCTACCAGCATATTGGCCAGTAGAATGCACAAGAGCATTGTACTATATTGTTTCACGAATGAGATGGTTTTAATAACAGAAAATTGCCCTCAGCAGGGTAGGGGGGCGAAGACTAATGGGTATAAACTATCCTGTTATTAGCGGTGGTCGAAAAATACCAGCGAGCGGTATTTCATGGGGGCAGCCAATGGCTGATAGGCGGTTCCGCTCTTTTTTATATGGGTTAGCGGGAACATAAATATCGAAAGAGTGGTGACAGGCCAATTTGATCTCCTCGACTGCTGCATTTTGTTGCTCGGTTTTGCCAGAGGTTTCCGTAGATAGCTCTTTTTCTAAAAAACAAGCACCCTCGCATTCAGAGCTTTCCTCATCTTTTTCAACACAAAGATTTTCGGCAATAAAGTCTTGGTTTAAGTAAAAAAGCGCAGCTCTTGAATAGTAAGCAGTAGCCTGAATTAAGAGGGCGGGTATAAGCAGGATGGCCACGAACGTTCGCATCTAAAGTAAAATTACATATTTTTTGACATTCGTAACTTACAGCATCAGCCTTCTTTCGTAATGCGTTTGTGTATCCACTTATTTACCTAATAAGTTCAATATGATTAATTGGAAGAATAACGAGGTGCCTCAGCCTCCTTTTATCGCCTCTATCTTTAATTACTATTTATCTGATCAGCTTGATGGTTATAGGGAGTATGATGAACTGACCCTCGAATTGGCTAAGCAGATGCCTGGCTATTTGGGATACGAGAGTTTTAAGCATGATGGGCGCGGTGCTTTTATTAGTTATTGGAAAGATATGGAAGCTGTGCGGGCATGGGCCAGTGATCCTAAGCATATCGAGGCAAAGCAAAAAGGTAAGTCGACTTGGTATCGTTATTATCATAGTGTTATTGCCGAAGTAAAGTCGCTACATCTACATTCTTTAGGGGGACATTGAGCTGATTTTTTCACCGCTTGCTCAGTCTCATATTTTACAATAACTATACTTAATAGAGTTATTCAGCGTTCTTTGTTTTTAGGTAAATGTAATTCAAGTGATTACACTTAATTTTTTTGCATATATTTATGTAGTTTTTCGACCAAAACCACTAACTGCTTGTATGCAAAAGAATCTAATTAGTCTATCCATAGCCGTTTTGTTATTTAATATTGTAGCGAGCTCACAAACTTTAACTTGTGGCACTAGCAGCGTTACGTTTACCTATGCTGGTGCTTCTGTTACCTACGGTACTGTTACCAACCCCGCTACAGGGCGCTGTTGGTTAGACCGAAATCTCGGAGCTTCTCAAGTGGCTACATCCTCTACCGATCCCTTGGCATATGGTGATTTATTTCAGTGGGGAAGGGGGGATGATGGGCATCAGTTGAGGGCTAGTACTACCACTACTACTACCAGCAGCACATCTGTTCCCGGGCATGGGGAATTTATTGTAGGAAGTGGCGATTGGCGATTTCCATCAAATAATAGTTCATGGCAGGGAGTAAATGGAATCAATAATCCATGCCCCAGTGGTTGGCGAATACCAACCTTAGAGGAGCTTGAAGCGGAGATGAATAGTTGGAGCTCACAAAGCAATATCGGGGCATTTGCTTCGCCTTTAAAGCTGCCCATGGCAGGTGAGCGCTTTTGGCGCGATGGTTCTTTCAATATAAACGGTCCCCAGTCTGCGTATTGGACTTCTACACCCTCGGCATCAGTTGAAGAAAATGCTAGAGTACTTTTTTTTGATGCATCTAGTTCAGCAATGTTAGGCCGTACACAGGCATTTGGCATGTCCGTTCGTTGCATTAAAGCTTGTCCTGCGGAAACTGGCGCTGGCACCCTTAGTGGCAATCAAACCATCTGCATTGGCACCACTAGCTCTTTTAGTTCTACCGTGTCGGGAGGTACCTGGAGCTCCTCTAATACTACCATTGCCACCGTTAATACATCGACTGGTCTGGTAACTGGAGTTAGCGGTGGTACAACTACAATTAGTTACACAATCGCAGGTACCGGCAGTTGTCCTGCCGTTACAACTACCAGAGCAATAACAGTTACGGCTGCAACTACTTTTAATACCAGTTCTATCACTATTTGTCCTAATTCAGCGTATCAGGTTGCTCTTACAACGGCTTCGCCTGTCTCAAATGGTTGGAGCTGTACGGGAGCCGGTATTAGTGTTACCGACGGTTTTATAACGACCGGTTCTTCTACCGGCGCAGGTACTGTTAACTATACAGATGGCTGTAATGTGACCGTAAGTGCAGTGGTAAATGTTACTGAAATTACCTATGTTAATAAAATAGTAATAGACCGAGTAGGTGCTTATCGATATAGCGGTAGTCCACAAGGGCCAGTATTGTCTGGTACCGCTATCAACTATGTGGGCTATGATGGCTATACATATGGTGGACAGAGTAGGCCTAGCGATGTTGGATTTTATCGCGCCAATATTCAATCCGGTAGCGCGGCAGGCTGTCCGACTACGTTCTATATCTACAATTGCACTACTTGTACTCCCATAGCTAATGAGCATGTCTACTCCACAGAGCCCAGGTCTGTTCAAATTGGCACTCAGATTTGGATGGCTGATAACTTAAATGTATCTACCTACCGGAATGGAGACCCGATTGCCGAGGTTGCTGATGCTGGAACTTGGACCAGTACAACTAGTGGTGCCTGGAGTTGGTACGATAACAGTGCTACCAATGGTGCTTCTTATGGCAAGCTGTATAATGGCTATGCTGTTAGGGATCCAAGAGAGCTCTGTCCTTCGGGTTGGCGGATGCCAACTTTTAGCGATTTTGCGATATTGACTTCATATCTGGGGGCTAATCCGGGTCAGAAAATGAAAGCAACAACTAGTTGGACTGTTAATGCAGGTACTAATCAGAGTGGCTTTTCGGGTTTGGCGGCTGGCTACCGTAGTCAATTTGGTTTTTCTAGTCTGGGAACCACGGGTTTTTTTGCAGCTGGTAGTCCAAACATATTTCAGGTAAACGTATTTTATCTAGATCCAACTGATTTTTTTGTAACTAACCAGGTTTTTCATATTAATTCTGGCGTATCGATCCGCTGTATTAAGCAATAATCTCTTGATTTGTAGGTTAAGCTAACTTGAAAGCAAAAGACCCTATAATGTATAATGGGTTATATTTGTTTTGGTAATCTTGCGCTGATGTTTCAAAGATTTATCTTGTCGCTTCTACTCATTGGGTGCCAATTTATTCAGGCCCAAAACACCCTTGATATACTTGGCCTTTCTTCTTTGCAGCCGGCTAATGTGGCTTTTTCTGTCCGAAAACTATCCTCCGCTTACACTGGTCCTTTATTTAGGGTATTAGTTGGGTCTACTTATTATGATGTTTATCCTGATGCCAGCGCTGATCAGCATTTATCAATGGCATCTAAAATTTCTACTGCAGTAAATTACAGTGATCCCATAGCTTCGCCAACGAGTGCCAGCTTATCGAGTATTATTCTTTCAACAACACAAGCGTATGTTGCTATTTGGTACGATCAATCCGGCAATGCAAACCATTTAAAAAATTCCAATAATAGTGAATTACCCACTATTATCTTTAATGGGAATATCATAACAGAGGGCCCCTATAATAAGCCTTTCTTAAAGTGGTTGGGTGCCTCTAATCAAAATTCAAAGTACTTGGCGCTAACCAACTTTATCACAAATAATGGGCAGGTGATAATTGTAAATAAATTCGACCAGGACGGATTTCTTTTAGGAGATAATAATATATTCTTAGGAGGAGGAGGGCGAGGAAGCTATCGCTGGCACTCGGGCCCTCATTTATCTCCAAGACGTTTATTTGATGATAACGGGTGGGCTACTCCATCCATTAAAGGGGGTGCTATTTATCAAAACGGAATTTTTCGCGCTGACAATCTTTCCACAACCTATAATCAAGCCTTAGGAATTAATTCCGTAGCTCCAACTGACAGCCGTTGGGAGTATACCTATTGGGATAATATCGGAGAAGAAAGGCCGAATTCCTGCAACTGTCATGCTACAAGGGATGATAATAGCGGCTATTCAGAATTATTATCTTTTCCTAGCAGTTTAAGTAATATTCAAAGAGCGGCTGTTGAAGTTAGTCAATCGGATTATTTTGGAATAGCGCTGTATGGACGTGCAATTTCGCTAACAACTCCGCTTGTAAATCCCCTAGTTTCTAATTGCACTGTTTCCTCGCCATCCACTCCTACAACTTTTGATGTAACGGGTACAAGTCTGTATGCTACGCTAACGGTTTCTGCGCCCTCTGGTTTTGAAATTTCCCAGAATGCTAGCAGCGGCTTTACCTCATCTATCAGCCTTATTCCGGATGGAAGTGGCACGGTTAGCACTACGCTGTATGTGAGACTTGCTGCTGGCTTTTTTAATGTCTCCGGTAATATTTCTGCCTCTTCCCCTGGTACAACTACACAACGCGTTGCTATAAGTGGTAGCCCCGCTGCCGCACCCGTATTTTCACCTTCCGGACCCTTTTTGATGTGC
>CANGYW010000104.1 GCA_947458335.1 Chitinophagaceae bacterium
GGATTACAAGCCATCATGGACGGAGCCCGCCAAATAGCGGTGGGCGATGCCGAGCTTATTATGGCTACGGGTGTCGAAAGTATGAGTAGGGCTCCCTACGTAATGGCTAAATCGGCACAGCCTTTCGATCGCGGTGCACAGCTATACGATACGACCATGGGCTGGCGTTTTATCAATCCATCGCTGGCTGCGCAGTATCATCCCTATACCATGGGAGAGACTGCAGAGAATGTGGCAGCACACCATGCGATTTCAAGAGAACAGCAAGATCAATTTGCCCTCTCTTCACAACAGAAATACGCGGCGGCCAAAAAAAATGGTTACTGGGAACAAGAGATTACGGCTGTAGAGATACAAAACAAAGGACTCATCAGTTGGGTGGTCGATGATGAGCATCCCCGCGAAACTTCGCTCGATAAACTAGCGGCCCTTTCTCCCGCATTCAAGAAGAATGGTACGGTTACTGCAGGAAATTCATCGGGTATCAATGATGGGGCTGCCGGACTGCTGCTGGCCAGCGAGAGCGCCCTTCGTACGTACAACCTAACACCCATCGCCAAAGTAGTGGCAATGGCTGTGGCTGGTGTTGACCCTGCCATGATGGGTATTGGACCGGTGCCTGCTACACAAAAGGTGTTGCAGCGAGCTGGTCTTTTACTGCAAGACATCGACCTGATCGAACTCAATGAGGCGTTTGCTTCTCAGTCACTGGCCTGTATACAAGAATTACAACTCGATCCTGCGCGTGTAAATGTGAATGGAGGCTCTATTGCTATTGGTCATCCGTTGGGTTGTAGCGGGGCCCGCATCTCTACCACGTTGCTCTATGAGCTCAGACGAAGAAAAGCACGATTTGGCTTGGCCACTATGTGCGTAGGTGTGGGGCAAGGAGCCTCTGTTATTTACGAAGCGTTGTAATGCAACTTACCAGTTGAACGAAAGCGTTTGTAGCGCAGCCCACGAAACTGTTCTTTGTTCGCCACTGCTTATATTTTTTACATTGACTTGTTGGTTCGCTATTTCTGCTTGGCCAATGATGGCGATATAAGGGATGTTCTTTTTCTCTGCGTATTTGAATTGCTTATCGAATTTTACAGACTCGGGATACAGTTCTGCGGGAATGCCCCGCTCGCGTAACCCTTGCAATTGCGTAAAGGCAGCCTGCATCTCTTCTTTGCCCAGATTAAAGAACAACACCTGTGTACCTAGTGTGCTATCCTCTGGAAATAGCTGCAACTCTTCGAGCACATCGTATATACGGTCTACCCCAAATGAAATACCCACACCGGGTATGCCGGGTACTCCAAAAAGACCGGTTAGGTCGTCGTAGCGTCCGCCGCCTCCAATACTTCCCATACTCACCCGCGCCGGGGCTTTGATTTCGAAGATCGTTCCCGTATAGTAATTGAGTCCTCTGGCCAGTGTAGGGTCGAGTACGGCATTGACATGTTGATATTGCAGGTCTTCGATTAGCTGTTGCAGTTCTTCGAGTGCTGTTACTGCCTCGGCTTGCTGCCCTAGTAGCGACCGAAGTTGCTCTAGTTGTTGCGAAAGGGTGCCGCTGATGTTCAAGTAAGAAGCAATCAAGTCGATCTGTGCTGCCGATAATTTTTTTTGAGCCAGTTCGTCCTTTACTTTTTCGATCCCTATCTTATCGAGCTTGTCGATGGCGGTGGTAATAATGGTCAGTTGCGAGGCATCACCGCATTGGGCGGCCAGGGCCGAGAGTAATTGACGGTGGTTGATGCGTAAGCTATAATCGGGTAAACGCAGTCGGGTGAAGATGGCATGACAAATACAGCCCAATTCGAGTTCGTTCAGTAACGAACGACTGCCTACCACATCTACATCGCATTGATAAAATTCGCGGTAGCGTCCTTTTTGCGGACGGTCGGCACGCCATACGGGTTGCATCTGATAGCGCTTGTACGGAAGCGATAGTTGGTGATGCCAAGTGGCCACATATCGGGCAAAGGGAATGGTCAGATCGTAGCGAAGGGCCCGCTCTGTAATATCCTTGCTGTTCTTTCCTTGCAATACTTGCTCTAGTGCGGCCCTAGTCTGCTTTTCTTTTTCGGGATTATCCAGGCCGTTGTTGAGTATTTTAAAAATGAGTTTGTCTCCCTCTTCGCCATACTTGCCCATCAGGGTGTCGAGTTGCTCCATGGCGGGTGTTTCGAGAGGACCAAACCCATAGCATTCAAACACCGTACGAATGGTGTTGAATAAGTAATTTCTTTTTCGTACCACCTCGGCCGAAAAGTCGCGAGTGCCGGGCGGAAGGCTGGGTTTGGCCATAGAGCAGCGTATTTAGCAGGTGTGACCTGCTTTGCAAATATAACCCGCCCTGTGGTACACTCCATGCTACAAGTAAAGGTTATGTTAACTTGGCTGTTGCGCTGAAAATTTGGCTAATTTGCCATCGATGTTTCAAGAATACGAAAAACAAAAGCAGGCTCATCGCTCTCAATTAAAAAAAGTAAGGGAATACACCATGGGAGGATTATTTCTACTTGCGGGAGTATTCTTTTTGCTGCGCAGTCAGTTTAGCTGGGAAATAAACTTGCAATTTCCCCCCGATCTAACTGATCGTATTTTTGGAGTTGTATGCCTTCTCTATGGAGTATGGCGTCTGTACAGAGGAACGAAGGCAAACCAGTAAAAGAAGTTGGCATGTTACAACGGGTGGCCATATGGCTAGTGGGCTTATGTTTGATCGCTTGGGGATGTAAATCGTACGAGGAGCAACGAAATGAGTTGCCCGATACGCCCGAGCGTGGATCGGTTCGCGTGAGCGCCGATGAGACCTTTAAACCTATCGTGGACGAGTTGGTACAAGTGTATGAGTCCAATCATCCCGGCACAAAAATTATTATTGAGTATAAGACAGAGGCCGATTGTTTGCGCGATCTGCTTAACGACAGCATTCGCATGGTGTTGGTTACGCGTCGTCCCTCTGCCGAAGAGCGGGCACTGATGGCCGATTCGCTCAAGGTTAATGCCAGAAGTCTGGTCGTGGCGCGTGATGCGATTGCCGTAGTGGTGCATCCCGAATCGCCCGATACGGTCTTTACCCTTAAGGAAATAAAACAGGTGCTGACCGGCACGTATAATAAAAAGTTAATACCCGTTTTTGACGGCGTAAAAGCGACAAGTACGGTCAGATTTATTGTAGATTCAGTATTGAAAGGCGAGTCTTTGACCGATCAGGCGCTGGCAGCACGCAGCAGCGTAGGTGTTATCGATTATGTGGCCTCGCATCCGGGCGCGATAGGATTTGTAGGAGTAGGCTGGGTGGGGAATCCCGAAGACTCTGCCCAACTGAGTTTTTTGAAAAAGGTCAACGTGGCACATATAGAGAGCACCGATCTTAAAGGCTCTTATGTAAAAGCTTACCAGGCCAATATTTATGTCAAACGGTATCCTATGGTACGAGACTTGGTCTACATCTTAAAAGAGAGGCACCGTGGATTGGCTACCGGCTTTGCACATTTTGTGAGTGGCGAGATCGGGCAGATCATCTTTAGAAGAGGCTACTTAGCCCCAGCTCAGAAAAGACTGGGGATTCGTCCGGTCAAGGTCAACGAATAACTAATTATAATATATTTACAGCCCTTAAAGTGAAACCCTATTTGACGATGAAACGAATTTTCTTTTTGCTTGCGATCAGTGTCGGTGTAGTTACTATTGGTAATGGACAAACCGTACAGGATGGAAAGAACCATCTTTTTGCCCAGCGTTTTGAGCTCGCCGAACAGGCTTTTCAGCAGGTCTTAAAAAATAATCCTGCCGATCCGGATGCCTTGTATTGGGGCGGACAAGCTGCTATTGAGCGCGAGCAAGATTCAGTTAAGAAAATCGCTGTCGCGCGCGCTTGGTACGACAAGGCGCTGCAAGCCGCTGCCAATTCACCATTGGTGATGGTGGGTGCCGGTCATGCCGACTTGCTCGAGAATAAAAAGGATGAAGCCCGTCAAAAATTCGAATCGGCGCTTACAATGAGTCGCACTCGTAAGGGCGATAATATCGATATCCTCAATGCCGTGTCTCGGTCTAATATTGAGGCAAAGAGTGGTGATCTCAATTACGTTATCGCTAAAATGTCCGCGCAAATCGAAAAGGGAGATAAGAATGCAGAGATGTACTTGTTGCTGGGGAACGCCGTTCGAAAAGCCCGTCCCGGAGAGGGAGGGGGTGAGGCCTATCAAAATTACTTAGAGGCGCTTCGGTTGAACCCCAGCTATGCATTGGCTAGTTACAGACTGGCCCGGTTATTCGATTCACAAAAAAACTGGGAGCTGGTGCTTCAATATTTGAATGAGTGCGTGCAGAAGGATCCTCGTTTTACACCAGCTTACTACGAGTTGTTCTATTATTATTTCTATCGTCGCGATTATGCCACTGCCGAAAAGCAATTGCAACAGTTTATCGAGACCAAGCAGCCCGAAAAGAATATTCAAGATGAGTTTCTCTATTCTCAGCTTTGCTGGGCTCGGGGTGATTTTGCCTGTGCCATTGCTAAGTCAGAGCAGGTTATTGCTGCCTTGGGTGCCACTACAAAACCTCGCGTATATCGGTTGTTGGCAGACGCCTATTACCAGCAAGGCGATACGCTTGCCAAGCAGCAGCAAACCGATGCGGCGAATGCCTCTTTTGTCAACGCAAAAAAATACAGCGATCTTTTCTTTGGACGCACGGGTGATGAAATGGACGGTGTAGCGCTCTACGATTATCAATTGCGTGCCGACATCATTGACAAGACCGGAGGTACGCCCGCTGAAGTATTTGATACCTATTTGCAATCTACCCGTGTAGATACGTTGGCCAACCTAAAAGTAGACCTGCTTAAAAAAGGAGCCGATCGGTTCAAGGCAAAAGGCGATAGCCTGAGCCGCATTATCGAAGGCGATCTGCGCACACTTATCTTGACCACTAAGCCTAATCCCAGTCAACGCGATCTCTTTGACGCCGGTTTTGCCTATTACCAGGGTAAGTCATACGGAACGGCAGATAGCTTGTTCGGAGTCTATGTTACCAAGTACCCCGAAGAGTCCTTTGGATATATGATGAAATATAATATACAACGGGCTATCGACACCAGTATGGAGTTGGGGTCGGCCGTTCCTTGGGCCGAGAAGTATCTGGTGATCTTGGAAAAA
>CANGYW010000105.1 GCA_947458335.1 Chitinophagaceae bacterium
CTATACTTGCATGGCCCGCAATCCACACTGCGCTGCTTGCGGATTACAATCACTTTGCCGCTATTACACAAAAAAGCAAAAGATCGCAGGGAAAAAGTAGTACACTGGGCAATATCAAGATCGATGGAGATTGCAGAGGTGTTCCAGTATCTAAGCGATATCCGAGCAGTATTTAGAGCATACGTTGCAGCTGCTCTACCAGTTCGGTCTTGGTAATAGGCACTCCCATCACTTTATTATAGCCTTTGGCATCGACCAAATACACATCGCGGATGATCTTGATGAGTTGGCCACTATTGATCTCGGGAATCAGTACTTGTTCGAAATTGCGAAGAAGGCTACCCAAATTTTTAGGGAACGGACGAATGTAACGAAGATGTGCATGACTAACGGCATGCCCCTGTTGTTGTAAGACCGATACAGCCGACTTGATAGCGCCATATGTTGAACCCCATCCCAATACCAAGATCTTTCCGGACGTGGGTCCACTGTCGAGCTGCTGTTCGGGAATATAATCGGCAATGCGTTCTACTTTCTCTTGGCGAATATTGACCATCAACTGGTGATTCTCTGGCTCGTAGTTAACGTTGCCCGTAATATTTTGCTTTTCGAGACCTCCAATGCGGTGTTCGAGGCCGGCCGTACCGGGCAAAGCCCAGGGTCTTGCTAACTTTTCGTCGCGTTGGTAGGGTAAATATTTTTCTTCTCCCTCGGCCAGTTGTGTTTTGAATTGAACCGAAATAGCAGGCAGGTCTTTGGTTTGCGGATAACGCCAGGGTTCTGCCCCATTGGCAATATAGCCATCACTCAAAAACATAACAGGGGTCATGTGTTGCACAGCAATGCGCACCGCCTCGTAAACCGCATTAAAACAGTCGGCCGGTGTAGATGCGGCAATAACGGGCATAGGGCATTCTCCATTGCGCCCATAGTAGGCCTGCATCAGATCGCTTTGCTCGGTCTTGGTGGGTAGTCCGGTAGAAGGACCTCCGCGTTGAATGTTGATAATGAGCAGCGGAATTTCTAGCATCACGGCAAGACCCATGGCCTCTCCTTTTAGGGCAATACCCGGACCACTCGATGTGGTCACACCCAGTGACCCACCATACGAAGCCCCAATGGCAGAGGTGATGGCCGCTATCTCGTCTTCGGCCTGAAACGTTCTAACCCCAAAATTTTTGTATTTGGATAGATCATGTAAAATATCCGAAGCTGGTGTAATGGGATAAGAACCCAAAAACAAGGGAAGACCACTTTTTTGAGAGGCAGCGATCAACCCCAGCGATAAAGATTGATTGCCCATGATGGATCGATACGAACCGGGTTCCATCTTGGCACGCTCAACAGAATAAGTGGTATGAAAGGTCTCGGTGGTATCCCCATAATTGTATCCGGCCTGTAACACCTTGATATTACTATCAAGTATATCGGGCTTTTTAGCAAACTTCTCTTTTAAGAAATTGATGGTATTGTCCATGTCGCGCCCATACATCCAGTAGAGAAATCCAAGGACGAACATATTTTTGGCTCGGTCCTTTTCTTTCATCCCTAATGGAGCATCCTTTAAGGACTCACGGGTCATCTTGGTGACGTCCATGCGAATGAGCTCGTAATTTGACAGCGATCCGTCATCGAGCGGATTGACTCCCTCGGGGTAGTTGGCCAGTCGCAGGTTCTTAGCATCGAATCCATCAGTATTGGCTATAATCTTGCCCCCTTTCTTAAGTGCTTTGAGATTTACTTTTAGAGCAGCAGCATTCATGGCCACCAGTACATCGCATATATCGCCGGGGGTAAAGACCCTGTCGGAAGAAAATCGCAACTGAAATCCGCTCACACCGGGCAGTGTTCCCTGTGGGGCACGAATCTCGGCAGGAAAGTCGGGAAAAGTAGCCAGATCGATTCCGAGCAAAGCCGTGTTCGTAGTAAATTGACTGCCGGTTAGCTGCATGCCATCGCCGCTGTCTCCGGCGAATTTGATGACCACATCTTGAAGTATCTCTAGCTTACGGCTCATTTCTTATTGTTCTGCTGATGCGATACGAATTTAGGCATTCTTTTGTTTTAACTGTCCCATCCACACCCGACGTCCTTGCCATTTTCTCACCAACATCATCAATCCTGCAAAAATAAAAAAGAAAGGACCGGCAAATCCTAGCAAGGCAATATAGCGGGTGCCGTAGAATCGTTCCATCGGGCGACGCAGTCGCTCGGCGATCAAGTACATGCCCGGCACCAACAACAAGGTTAAGAAGAAAGAGAAGATCAATCCGAAGATGATGGTCCAGCTTAGCGGGCCCCAGAACACCACGCTGTCTCCGCCAAAGAAAATGTTAGGACGACCGTGTTGAAAAAGACCTGCAAAATCGATATTGAATCCTACGGCTAAGGGTAACAATCCCAAGATGGTAGCCACAGCTGTAAGTAACACGGGAATAATCCGAATCTTACCAGCCTGAATAGCAGCTTCGCGGGTACGATAGCCTCTGCTGCGAAGCTCATCGGTGAACTCGATCAGCAAAATACCATTCTTAATTACGATACCGGCCAATCCTACAATACCAACGCCCACCATAATAGAGGCCAGCGTAATACCGCTAAGCGCATATCCCAAAAAGACACCGATAACGGAGAAGAAAATTTCGGTGATCACAATAAAGGGTTTACTCATGCTATTGAACTGCAGTACCAGTATTAAAAAGATGATACCAATAGCCATAAGCAATGCCGTACCCAAGAAGGACTGGGTTTCTTTTTCTTGTTCACTTTGTCCACTCTGCTTGATAACAACATTCTCGGGTAGAGAATTTTTTTGTCTAAACTCACTAATGCGATCAGATAGCTCCGCATTGATACGGGTTACCTGTGTGGGGTCTGTAACACTACTTTGCAGCTGAATGGTACGACGCACGTTTTTGCGTTTAATACCTCCGGCCGTATTGGTATAATTGAGCGAGGCAATGGCGCCCAGTGGTACCGACTTGATCTGCATGGTATTCATATCCATAAAGACGATGCGCATATTGAGCAGGTCTTCAACATTACCTCTATACTGCGGACCATAACGCAACTGAATTTTATATTCGTCCTCCCCATCTTTGATCTTACTGACCTCTTTTCCGAATTGCGCCGTGCGAAGGGCCATCCCAATCTGTGCGGTACTGATACCCTCCATGGTACTTCTGGCACGATCTACAACAATGGTGATCTCTGGATTATTGAGATCGACATCAGCCTTTAAACTAGAGATACCCTCAACCTTGTTTTTATCGAGATACTGCAACAAACGGGTAGATGTCTGGGCCAATTCTTCAAAATCATCTCCCACTATCTCTATATTGACGGGGGGATCGGTGGGTGGTCCATTGGTCTCTTGATCGACCTCGACACTAACACCGGGAATACCCTGCACAACCTCGCGAATGGCAGTAAGGTAGGGCGCAGAGGATTTGCCATGGCGCTTTTCGAACTCCACAAACGACACCTGAATGCGGCCGAGGTGTGGTTGCACACTGCGATTATTGTCGCGGGGATTATTGGCACTGATGGCTACGTTACTAATAACGCTCTCTACGATAGATCCTTCTTGCCCCGGGGGTTGATCTTTTAAAACCGACATCACTCTTTTTTCGAGTACACGGGTAATACTATCTGTGTACTCCACATCCGTTCCTACCGGTAATTTGGCATAGACATACACAAAGTTGGGATCACCCGATGGAAAGAAGGTCATCTTATTGCCTCGTAGCATTAGCAAAACCAACGAAATGATGAATAGTCCAAAAAGCGAAGCGAACATTTTTACCGGACGGGTTCCCACCAATAACCAGCGAAGTAATGTCTCGTAGCGACTCATTAAAGAGGGTAGTGTGTGATGCTGAAAACGATGAATCCATGCCTTTAATAAATATGCATAGAAAACCATCAAGCCGGCCAGCATCAGTAAAAAGTTGGCCGTGCCATGAAAACCAGTCAAGTGAATTAAGCATCCTCCTATCAAAAAGACCCACCACCATTTGTTGCGGAATACCGCCTTTTTCTGGTGAGACTCCATGGGTTCTTCGGGCTTCATAAAGCTGACCGCAAAGACCGGATTAAAAATAAAGGCCACTACCAGCGAAGCCGCCAGTGTAAGGATGAGCATGGTCGGCAAATAGACCATGAACTTTCCGATAATGCCCTTCCAGAATAAGAGTGGAAAGAAAGGAGCTAGTGTGGTAGCCGTTCCTGCCAATACGGGAATAAATACTTCGCCTGCGGCTTCTTTAGCGCTACGAATAATCGGCACCTTGCCATTATTAAAGATGCGATGCGTGTTCTCTATAACCACAATGGCATCGTCTACAATAATACCCAGCCCAAAGAGCAAGGCAAAGAGTACAATAAAATTTAAGGTGATGCTGCCACCCACAATCGCATCGGCCACCGGCAAGAACAAGAAAGCCACGAAAACGCTGAGCGGCACACTCAAAGCCACAAAGAAAGCGTTGGTAACGCCCATAAAGAACATCAAAATCAATAGCACCAAGACAAATCCGATGATGATGGTATTAATCAATTCATTGAATGAGGTACGCGTTCCCTTACTTTGATCGCCGGTAAAAACCACCTTAAGATCTTGCGGCAATTCATTTTTTTCTTGCAGCGAAGCGATTACTTCTTTAACGCCATCAGCCGTGCTTATCAGATTTTCGCCAGCCCGCTTTACAATATTGAGCGTTACTACATTCTTTCCGTTAAGACGGGCATAACTTTCATTCTCTTTGATGGTATCGATAACCTGGGCCACATCGCGCAAATAGACCGATGCACCCCTTGCGCTGCTGCGCACTACTATATTTTGCATATCAGCCGCCTGCTTAAACTGGCCTTTGACGCGAAGGGTTCGCTTCATATTACCTACCTCTACAAGTCCACCGGTAATGTCCATATTCTCGCGGACAATGGCATTTTCGATATCCATAAAACTGATCTTGGCAGCCGTCATTCGATACGGATCGACATTGACCTGTATCTCGCGCTCGGGTGCTCCCACGATCTCGGCCCTGGTAACGGTGGGCAGCTCTTCTA
>CANGYW010000106.1 GCA_947458335.1 Chitinophagaceae bacterium
AAATACCTAAGTATATTTTATTTTACTAATTTAAGTATTTATTACTACTTTTGAATTGCAAACCAAAATTACCATGGATTTCACGACGATCATTAAACAAATGATAAACGGACAGAAACCCATTAGACAGAAAAAAATAAGTGTGGCCTCCCCAAAAAACTCACTTCCGGAAAACGAGACTGCACTAGAGAACAATACCCTACGGCTGGCTAAGATCGTCGGCTGGGAGTATAGGATAGCCGAAGATTTTCTCCATTACACCCCTGGAATAATGGACTGGCTTTTTGTAAATCAACCCGGTCAGGCCAGCCTCGATGAACTTAGTAAAAGTACGCAAGCGGTACAGCAAGAAAGTCTCAGAAAAAAAATCAGTCAAGCAATTAGCAGTGGTATTGGATTTGAAGCAGAGATAAAAAAACAAACCACACAAGGAAAAGAAAAATGGGTAAGAGTATACTGCCAAACGGAGCGTAGCGACGGCCAAATAGTTAAGCTGATCGGGGCCGTTCAAGATATAACCCTCGAGAAGAAGAGAGAGCTTCGTGCGCTGCAACAACAACTGATTATGCCCTACCAACTGTTGCAACGCTCACAATGGGAACACGAGAATGAATTAGGAAGGATTGCTGTTGAGGTACATGAGAACATCTCGCAGGTATTGATTGTGGCCAGAAACTACTTACAGATCGATCTAATCGAACTGACGCCGGCAAATGGAAAACATAAACGCGGCATTAAGATTGTAGAAAAGGTCATCCACCAACTCAAGGAGCTATATGAGCGAATCGATATCCCTCCCCTACTCTTACTGGGACTAGAGGGCGCCCTTACTGAACTAATTGAGCGATACAACAGGCAAACACCTACACAATTGGCACTAACAGCGTATGACGAAACAATCGAACAAACTGATGAGCTTACCAAGCTTACTTTGATTCGGTTGGTAAAAGAGCTTCTCAATAACATCAGAATACATGCGCAGGCAGTGGAGGCGTGGGTGAGTCTTGAAAAAAACGAAAATGGGATTTTACTAATGGTAAAAGATGATGGGATTGGATTTTATCCCGATAAAAAACAATGGCGAGCTGGCCTTCGCCGGGTAGAGATTACAAGCAGCATGTTAGGCGGCAAACTACAAGTGAACTCTTCGCCCGGAAAAGGCTGCGACATAATAATCAATTTGCCTTTTTCATCTTCTAGAAGATTTATCAACTGACAATAATCATAAACAGAATGCTCGACATCATTTATAAAGAGAGAGAGAGACTGTTACTTTGATCTTGTTCTGGGTTTGTATTCTTACAGACCGAACATAAGCAAGCAGGGTTGGTTTTAATAGGTACGGCGATGCAGCGAAAGTTGCATCGCCACTTTTTTTAGGCTCATTGCCCTAGTTAGCGCCCCAACAAAAAGTAACAAATACAAATACCTGCTGATAAAAGAAAAACAGCAAGCAACCTGGGGAGAAAAAAACTATCTTCCCTTATAAGAATTGAGAAAATGCGGCTTCGATGAATCAACCGGCCAGCACTTGTAATTTTTTTTCGTTGACGATACGAATAACCCCATCTCCACCCACCTCAATAAGACGCTCAGATTTGAAATCACTTAGTGTTCTGATCAGTGACTCCTTTGCAGTGCCAGCAATGTTAGCCAGCACCTCGCGATTCATTTGTATATTATAATTGTCTTCTTGCGCAGGGGCATACTTGTTTTTGACCAACAGTAACGCCTCTGCCACTTTTTGACGTAGTGAGTTATAGGCAATACCGACTAGATGACTATTTTTATGTGTAAGCGTGCTAGCCAATATCAGATTGAACTTATTGCTAAGCAGTACATTTTCTTTTAATAATTGTAAGAACTCTGCTCGCGGTACAACAACCAGCTCCGTGCTATCCATAGAGGCCGCAGACTCTCGATAGTGTGTATTTTGTATAAGCGCCGTGTGTCCAATAAAATCTCCCTCACCGCATAGATCAATAACGAGGTCTTTACCCTCGCTACTTGATTTAAACAAACGAACCTTGCCCTGCTTTACATAATAGAGAAATTTCGGGAGCTGTCCCTCTGAATAAATAGACTGGTGCCGTCCATATTGATGATGGCTTCTTCCCTGCAAAAATGCTTCGAGCAATTGCTTTTCCGTTACCTGATCTTGTAATGTACCGTTAGTATTTCTAACAAGATGTTGCCTGATTAGATCGGATTTTTGTAATCGACACTCTACCACGTAAAGCAACTCCGTATCCGTAAACGGAGCTGCGATGCAATCATCCGCCCCAGCCGTCATTACCTTTCTAATCTCGGCTAATTGGGGAGCTGCCGTCACAAAAATAACCGGGGTGCATACAAATTGCGGCTGCTTTCTGATTACATGCAGCAAACTCAGCCCATCCAAGTAAGGTAATTCAATCGTTGAAATAATGAGATCAGGCTGCTTATCCATAATCAGTAAAATGCCTGTCTTTCCATCCTCGGCCACAGATACCTCATAACCCGCAATACTCAACACGTCAGGTATGTCGGGCATGGAAGGAGCAGATTTTCCTACAAAGACCAGCTTTCTCATAATCGCAGTTTTCTATGTCAAACAAAAGAGAACACAATAATAAGAAATTATACTTACGTATAAGTATTTAAATTGCTTATTTTTGTTGTTTAGCCCACTAATTGGGCAAGACGCTTTTGATTGAGCACCCGAATGGTGCCGTCCGTTTCGAGCTCGATCAACTTTTCTGACCGAAACTCGCCCAGCGTGCGAATAGAGGATTCCGTTGCCGTGCCGGCAATACTAGCAAAAATGCTTCGATTAAGATTGATCTCGAATGGCTCTTGCTGACCGTTTCCGTACTTATCTACCAAATGTAATAACGCGGCCGCCACTTTCTGGCGCAGGGTATGATACGCCATCCATAAAAGACGTTGCTCCATCATCTTTGAGCGTGTCACAACCAGGTCAATGACCCGCTTCGCGAACACCGTATTTTGAAAAACAAGTTGCTCAAAATCATTTCTCGGTATCACGGCTAACTCTGCATAGTCGATGGTCTCTACCGATTCTACATAGTTTTGATTCTTTAAAATATCGGAGTATCCCAGAAAATCGCCTGGCCCGAATAAGTCTATGGCCAAATCCTTTCCATCTGGATGTGTATTAAAAGAGCGCGCCTTCCCATTAATCAAGTAAAACAGCTTAGTAGGGCGATCTCCCCTCTTGTAAATTAGTTGCCGACGATTGTAGCGGTCAATATTCCGATCACTGATAAGTTGCATCATCAACTCTTTCTCGGTTTGCGTAGGCTGGCTGGCCGGCGTCACCGTATGCCCGTTGGCTTTAGCCAGCCATTCTCGTTTTTTTGACCTCACCTCTATACAGCTTAGCAATTCAGTACCGTCGAATGGCTTTATAATAACATCATCGGCCCCCATACTCATGGCTCTGCGTAACTCAGTTTTATCACAGGCTGCACAAAGCACGATAAACAGCGTGCTATAAAACCAAGGGTAACTCTGGAGTAAATGCATTACACCATACCCATCCAATCCCGGCATGGCTAACTCGGATATAATTACATCTGGATGCTCTACCTCTGCTAATTCCACCCCGTTCTTTCCATCGTGGGCTAACAGCACTTGATAATGTGCCAGCGCTAATATATCGGTCGTTAAGGCTCTGATGGCAGGATCACTGGCAATGAGTAAAATCTTTCGCATAGTGTTCTACAAATCACTTAAACTTACAGCCCTCAATCAATGATTGACATCACTACGACTATGATAGAGATACAAAAAAATAGGGAAGAGCCTTTCGGACCCTTCCCTATTAACAAGCGAAAGAAAACATTTACTGAATACCAGGCAACAGTAATCCACTCGTAACGGTGCGACTGTTGCTTACCCGATACAATACCGGTACTGCTGTTTTTGGCATGGTATGATCAAAAACCTTAGGAACACCGGCAGCAATCTCTCCCTCAAAAATCACAGACAGTAGTTGCCCATTAATATCATAGAGCTTAAGTGCTACTTTTTCAGTGACAGGCGTAGTAATCATAAAACGCACTACCTCTTTGTATGGGTTGGGATAGACCTTTACCACTGGGGCTAGAATTTTCTGTTTTACCATATTGATGGTGCTAGTAGTTCTTGAGGTTGCTTTAGGGTCGACATGCTGGGCAATAACTTTCGCCTTCAACATGGTATCTGCCAGTTGTTGCGTATAAGATTGCTTGCTGAACTCCTCGCATTCACGAACCTCAATGATAACTTCATCACTATTAAAACATCCCGTAACAGCTGTATAACTATATACCACCGTGTGCGAACCCACTCCAGCTGTAATGGGACTAAACTGATCGGCTTGAACGCCCGGGCCACTCCACTCTCCACCTGTTGGAGATCCCATCAACGTAATCAAGCCTTGGTTAATGCAAATGGGAGCATAAGAACCAGCATCTATCACTGGCAGCGCAAGTACTTCGATAGTTGCTGTTGTCGTAATAGAGCATCCACCAGGAACCTGATAAGTGTAGGTTAAAATATGTACGCCAACACCTGCCTCTATAGGATCAAAGCTGCGGCCGGAAACGCCAGAACCACTCCAGGTTCCACCAGTAGGTGTACCGCTCAAAAACACAGGAGAAGAGTTTAAACATACGGGGCCATAGCATCCTGCATTAACAACAGGTTTATTTTTTACTGTTATAGTAGTAGACGCAGAAGCAGTACAGCCATTTTCATCCGTATACGTGTACGTTACAGCGTATACTCCGGCCAACGAAGGATTGAAGGAACTACCGCTCACTCCATCACCAGACCAGCTACCCCCTGCAGGTGTACCACTCAAACTTACCACAGCTCCACCAGCGCAGTAAGGACCATATGAACCCGTGCTAACTACAGGAAGCGCATTAACGGTAATAGAAGTAGCATCTGAAGCAGTGCAGCCATTTTCATCCGTATACGTGTATGTTACAGCGTATACTCCAGCCAACGAAGGATTGAAGGAACTACCGCT
>CANGYW010000107.1 GCA_947458335.1 Chitinophagaceae bacterium
AACCGGCCCCACAAGTGCTCCCGCTACTAATAGAAAAGAAGCGCTGCTCCAATCGGACTCGATCGAAAACGAAAGAGGTTGATTCGAAACACTTATACCCTGATTGGATGAATCCGCAGCACCGGCTGTGCGGCTGGTATTTATTTCTGGAAGGGCTCTAGAGGTATCGATGGGCGAAAAATAAAATGTCTGATAAGCTGAATGCGTAGGGCAAGGCAATCCGAAAGCTTGCAGCACTGCAAGTGTAAGATCTATATATGGCTTACTAACCAGCCCTTTTACAGTAATGGAAATATCACTTGCGCCCGCCGCTGCATAAGCAAATAAGAGCCCGGTTAAAAATTGTGAACTTAGTGTGCCATCTATCTCAAGCGAAGTCGGCACTAGCGGCCCTTGTACCTCAATGGGCAGTTTTCCATCCGTTGTACTAGTCACCACTCCTAACTTTGGCAATACATGGTCAAAGAATTCCATGGGACGACGCTGCAAACTACCACTACCCGTTAATGTAACCGGTTGCGTAAGACAAGCTGCAATGGGCGTAAACATGCGCATACCCAAGCCCGATTCACCACAATCTACTAACAAAGGATGATCAGCCTGTAATCCCTTACTGCTAATGAGTACTTGATCGCCCTGCTTTTGTACCAAAGCCCCCAAAGCGACAATTACTGAAAGAGCTGCCTCGTCATCTGCAGCAAAGCCAGGATAATGAAGGATGGTTTCTCCCTTTCGAATAAGCGCTGCGGCACAGGCACGTTGCATGATGCTTTTCGACGCAGGCACCCGAAGCGTGCCCCCCAAGCGAGAGGGATAAATTATAACCTTCACAGTTGTTTACCTAATTGCTTTTCGAGCTGACCGAACCGGATTGGATGAACAGTTGCCTTACCGATCTTTTGCAATAGAACATACAGTATGCGGTCGGCTTGTCGCTTCTTATCCATCCGTAATACCGAGAGTGCCTTTTTCAAGTTATAGTGAGCGCGAGTTGGTAATCCATATAAAGCCAGCAACTCTTCTAGACGAGCGGATTCGGTAAAACCCTGGTAGTGATACGATAGAGCAGCTGCTGTCATCATTCCCAACGAAATGGCTTGGCCATGAGAAAGCTGGTACTGGTTCTCTAGGGCATGCCCCATCGTATGCCCGAAATTGAGCCATTTTCTATTTCCAGTCTCCTGCTCATCCGAACGTACCACTTTATATTTTAATCTCGCATTTCGGGCAATCAATGCAGTCAGCGCTGCCCGGTCTTTTTGATAGAACGGCAGCGATCGCTTTTCAAGCGTGCCAAATAGCGATGCATCTAATATAGCCGCATGCTTAATAATTTCTGCAAATCCGTTTTGCCACTCCACTGTAGGCAGGGTCGACAATAGCGAAATATCATATAGCAAAAAAGCAGGTTGACGAATAGTGCCTGCCAAATTTTTATAGACACCCACATCAACACCGTTCTTTCCCCCTATAGCGGCGTCGACCATCGCCAGCAATGTGGTGGGCACAAAACCAACTCGCAGGCCACGCATATAGATAGCAGCCGTGTAGCCCACCAGATCGGTAATGACGCCTCCCCCTACCCCTACCAGCGTAGTAGTGCGATCGGCTTTTAACGATACAAGTTGTTCAATTAGCGCGTCTACCGTGGCTTGGACTTTATACTCTTCTCCTGCCCGTAGCACAATTGTATTCCATCCTGCAAATATTGAACGGTGATGCCGGTAGACGTTCTGATCGGTGACCACAATGGTATTGGCCGGATCTGCAATACGCTTGAGTTGAGTAAAAGCCCCGTTAAAATAACAATCGGTACTACCCGATGAAAATAAAAAACGAGTTTTTTTCATTGCGACGAATTGGTAATAGGTTTATCCTGCATCAGCAGGGGTTTGACCGGGCAGGCCCTGGTCTAAAATTTTTTGTTGATGCTGAATACTCTCCATGTGTAACGCATCGAGATACTGTGTAATAAATTCTCTTCCCAACTTGAGTTGCTCGGCGCGCGCCAGTGTACGCTCCATAATCTCATGCCAGCGACCGGCCTGAAGGATAGTAATATTATTTTCTTTTTTATACAGTGCGATCTGTTCTGCTATCTGCATTCGTCTGGCCAGCAACTGCAGCACCTCCTCGTCGAGTTGATTGATCTGCTGTCGGAGTTGATCGAGGGCACTATGATACTCCACAGAGGCGCTGTCATCATTGCGCCAGACCAGTCGGTGTAGCATTGTAGAGAGTGCATCGGGTGTTACCTGCTGGGCGGCATCGCTCCATGCCTGATCGGGATGACAATGACTCTCGATCATCAACCCATCGACATCAAGATCGATAGCTCGCTGCATTACCTCGGCAAGTAGGTCGCGTCGACCACAAATATGAGAGGGGTCGTTAATAAATAGTAAGTGAGGAAATCGCAACTTCATCTCAATGGCCAAATGCCAAAGCGGAGCATTACGGTATTGCGTTTGTGCAAATGTGCTAAAGCCACGGTGGATGAGCCCTATTTGAGAGATTCCGGCCCGCTCGATTCGCTCTACGGCTCCCGACCAAAGTTCCAGGTCTGGATTGATGGGGTTCTTTATGAAAACGGGCACCGACACTCCTTTGAGCGCATCGGCCACTTCTTGAACGCTAAAGGGATTGACAGTAGTTCTGGCTCCGATCCAAAGCACATCCATTTGATGAGCCAATGCCTCTTCTACTTGTTTGGCCGTAGCCACCTCTACCATTATAGGAAGGCCTGTTATCGCGCGAGCTTCTTGTAACCAGGGCAGTCCTTTTTTACCCACACCCTCGAACATACCAGGCTTGGTGCGAGGCTTCCAAATACCGGCTCTCAATATATCTACTTTGCCAGTAGATTTAAGCGCAAGGGCTGTCTCTTTTACTTGTACAGCCGTTTCGGCACTACAGGGACCGCTGATAATAAGCGGTCGCTTCGACCACAGCGTGTCGAGCGAAGCAAGAGCATTGACTTGCAGAGCGCACATGCTGTAAAGATATCATTATTTGCGGCGACCTCCGCCAGACTCAGCGTCGTTCATTCTAATGCGGCGCCCTCTAAAATTCTTTCCGTCGAGGGATTGAATCATTTGTCGGGCTGCTCTTGAATCGACCTCAACCCAACTATTCATTTCGCGCATATCAATTTTACCCAATGCATCTTTACTGAGGTCACTCATGTCTAGTATGAATTGCAAAAAGCTGGCTTTATAGAAACCATCTTTTGTGCCAAGGTTGACAAAGAGACGCTGGTAGTTGCCGTCTGCCGGCGCTCCTCGACGGGAGCGTGAATCGCGTGTTGCAGCCACTTGGGATTGTCCTTTGGTCTTGCGTACATCTTCGCGAACATTAAGATCGGCTGCGTTTTCGTAATACTTTAAAAACCGATCGAACTCCAACGCGGCAACTCGCTGTAAGATCTCCTCTTTTTCTACCCCGGCAAATTTCTCGCGCAGCGAAGGCAGGTACGTCTCATACTCCCCATGACTAATGTCAGCTTCTAGCATACGATCGATAAAATGAAAGAACTGCTTTCTACACACATCCTTACCAGTGGGAATATCCATTTTATGAAAACGGCTATTGATCAGCTTCTCTACCTGGCGAAGACGGTACTGCTCTTTGGGCGTAACGATCGAAACACAAAGTCCGCTGCGACCGGCCCGACCCGTACGACCACTGCGGTGCGTGTACACCTCTGTGTCATCAGGAAGTTCATAGTTGATAACATGACTGATACCTTGCACGTCTATTCCACGAGCGGCTACGTCGGTTGCCACCAATAAACGAATGCTCTTATCCCGAAACAATCCCATCACTTTATCGCGCTGGGGTTGCGACAGGTCGCCATGAATGGAATCAATATCGTACCCTTCGCGAATTAGCTTTTCGGCAATGGTCTGTGCATCGGCCTTGGTGCGCGCAAAGATGATTCCGTAAATACCCGGATTAAAATCAATGATCCGCTTGAGCACTTCGTAGCGACTATGATGTTGAGTCAGGTAATATTGGTGATCGATACTGGCGTTACCCGCATTTACCTTTCCAATGGTCACCTCTACGGGCTGTTCCATATAACGCTTACTTACTTGTCTGATCTCGGGAGGCATTGTAGCGCTAAAGAGCCAAGTGCTTTCTCGCTTGGGTGTGTTCTTTAAGATAAATTCAATATCCTCCTTAAAACCCATATTGAGCATCTCATCTGCCTCGTCAAGGACCACATATTGGATCTCCTCCAGACGAATGGCCTTGCGCTCAATCAGGTCAATTAGACGGCCGGGAGTGGCCACAACAATTTGCGTGCCTCTTTTCAACTCCTTTATCTGCATCACAATCGAGGCGCCTCCGTACACGGCCGTTACACCCAGTACCTCTTTCTTCCCCTTAAACTTATCTAAGTCGCCCGTAATCTGAAGGCAAAGCTCTCGGGTCGGACAAATAATGAGGGCCTGGGGGTAGCGATCTTCGCGACGCACCAATTGTAACAGGGGCAAGCCGAACGCAGCGGTCTTACCGGTTCCGGTCTGGGCCAAACCAACAAAGTCGCGGGTGCCCTGCAGCAAAACAGGAATCGCCTTTTGCTGAATAGGCGTGGGCTCGGTAAATCCAAGCAATTGAACGGCCTCTAGCAGATCGGAGCGAAGGCCTAAGGATTGAAATGTATTCACGAAATGATTTATATGATAATGAGGTATAAAAAGAAAGCCGTTCCCGGGGGAACGGCCTTCGGCAATTACTTGCGCAACTGATTACTTAGTCTCAGCAGCAGGAGCGGCAGCTGTAGTGTCAGCGGCGGCAGCAGCAGCAGTGTCAACAGGAGCGGCAACAGCAGCAGTGTCAACAGGAGCAGCAGTAGTGTCAGCAGCAGGAGTAGCTTCGCCACCACCGTTACAAGCTACAAGAGTAGCAGCGATGAAGGCAATTGCAAAAAACTTCTTCATTTGAATTTGTTTTTGTGTTTTGTGAAATATTTCGCGAATTTATACCGATTTTGGCAAAAGGTAACCCTTTC
>CANGYW010000108.1 GCA_947458335.1 Chitinophagaceae bacterium
ACTGCAATACACACCGATCATGGTAAAGACAGCCGACAGCAATAGCAATCCCAGGTAAGAACCCAGGGTAGCCCCTTTATCGAGCCCTTCGCCCGTAGCTAACGCCTCTATAGCAACTCCATAGATAAGAGTGGGAATCAAAGCAACCATTACCACCAGCAAAGCCCCCAGATATTTACCAGCTACCAATTGCATCTTGGTAAGCGGTTGAGTGGCTAACAACTCGTAGGTGCCCGTACGAAACTCTTCTGCAAAACTGCGCATGGTAATGGCCGGAATCAATAATAGCAATAACCAAGGCGCCAACTGAAAGAATCGATCGAGCGTAGCATAGCCGAAGTCGAGCAGATTGTCTTCGAAAACAAACAAGACCAACCCAGTCGCAATTAAAAAAACAGCTACGGCCATATAGCCGGTAAGGCTACCAAAGAATTGTCTAAGTTCCTTTTTACAAAGGGGCCACATAGTGCTAAAGTACTAAGATAAGGGCAACAAAAAAGGCTGCTCTCAAAGAGAACAGCCTTTTTGCAAGAGTTTATAGTTTATACCGCAAAGCTTTCACCACATCCGCAGGTACGGCTGGCATTAGGATTGCTAAAGAAGAAACCTTTTCCATTGAGCCCATCCGAAAAATCGAGCGTGGTATTAACCAAGTAAAGAAAACTTTTTAGATCGGTGACCACTTTAATACCATTGTCTTCGAACTCCTGATCCATGGGCCTTTTTTCGTTGTCGAAGTCGAGCTTATAGCTAAGCCCCGAGCAACCGCCGCCTACTACACTTACGCGCAAAAAATAGGAATCGTCTCCGGCTACACCGGCATCGTTGAGTAACTGCAATACTTTCTCGCGGGCCTTATCACTTACGTATATAACGTTGGCCATTTGAGCAGGGGCAGCAACAGTAGCGGTCTCTACAGACATACGATTTTAGTGTACTCCCTTTTCTTCGAACTGCAACTCTTCGAGTCCGTTCTTTTTACGATAATCGTTAATAGCCGCTTTTACAGCGTCTTCGGCCAGTACAGAGCAGTGAATTTTTACCGGAGGCAGATTCAGCTCCTCTACAATGGTCATGTTATCGATCTTAACGGCCTCATCGACGGTCTTTCCTTTTAACCACTCAGTAGCGAGCGAAGAAGAAGCGATGGCAGAGCCACAGCCAAAGGTCTTGAACTTGGCATCTTTAATAACACCGGTCGCATCATCCACCTCAATTTGCAAACGCATTACGTCGCCGCACTCAGGGGCTCCGACCAATCCGGTACCCACACTGTTTTTGCTCTTATCGAGCGTTCCCACATTCTTAGGATGCTGGTAGTGATCTATTACTTTTTCTGAATAAGCCATAACGAATAAATTATTACGATATAAAGTTAAAAAAAATCAATGATGTGCCCACTCGATGGTATCAAGGTCAATTCCTTCTTTGAACATTTCCCACAGCGGACTCATGTCGCGCAGTTTGTTGACCGTGTTGGTCACTTGCTCGATGGTATAATCGATCTGCTCTTCGGTAGTATAACGACCGAGACCGAATCGAAGTGAACTATGGGCCAGATCATCACCCAGACCGAGAGCCTTTAAGACATAAGAAGGCTCCAGCGAAGCAGAGGTACAAGCCGAACCAGAAGAAAGTGCAATGTTCTTATTAAAGCCCATCATCAATCCCTCTCCTTCTACATATTTAAAAGAAATATTAGAAACGTGTGGTAAGCGATACTCTTTGTCTCCGTTCAGATAAGACTCCTCTACTTTTAAGAGCGATTGCTCTAATTTATCGCGTAGTTTAACAATGCGAGCCGTATCGGACTCCATCTCGTTCATGCAGATCTCACATGCTTTGCCAAATCCTACAATACCGGGCACGTTGAGCGTTCCGCTACGCATGCCTCTTTCGTGTCCACCACCATCAATTTGCGCGGTTACTTTAACGCGAGGATTTTTGCGACGCACATACAGCGCACCCACACCCTTAGGACCGTACATCTTATGAGCGGTAAAGGCCATCAGGTCAATACCATCTTTGTTTACATCAACCGGAATCTTTCCTACCGCCTGCACGCCATCGGTAAAGACCAATACCCCGTGTTTGCGGGCAATGGCACTAATCTCACGCATCGGCATCACCGTACCAATTTCGTTGTTGGCATACATGATGGCGATCAAAATAGTAGTAGGCTTAATAGCTGCTTCGAGTTCGGCCAGGTCAATAAGTCCGTTAGGCTTTACATTCAAATAAGTTATCTCAGCTCCCTCTTTTTCGAGGTGACGGCAGGTATCGAGTACCGCCTTGTGTTCGATATTGCAAGTAATAATGTGATTGCCTTTGCTGGCGTACATTTCATAAACGCCCTTGATAGCCAGGTTATCTCCCTCAGTGGCACCAGAAGTAAAGATGATCTCTTTAGGATCGGCTCCGATCAACTTGGCCACCTGCTCGCGGGCATAGTCTACGGCTTCTTCGGCCTGCCAGCCAAAGGAGTGGTTACGGCTGGCCGCATTCCCGAAATTATTGGTAAAATAGGGTATCATGGCCTCTACCACGCGGGGGTCACAAGGGGTAGTGGCGTTGTGATCTAAGTAAATGGGAAACTGCAACATATATGACTTCTGATTTTATATTTATAAAACGCGAAATTATCGTAAAAGGTTCTATCCGAATGTGCTAATTTCATCCTATTACAATTGTTTGACACTTATTAACAAAAGCATGAATAAGATTGAACATATTGGGATCGCAGTCAGCTCACTAGCCGAGTCTATTCCCTTATACGAAAAGCTGCTTAATACCCCTTGCTACAAGACAGAAGCTGTTGAAAATGAGAAGGTCAACACTGCTTTCTTTAAGGCAGGCCCCAACAAGATAGAACTACTCGAGAGCACCGATCCCGATGGGGTCATCGCCAAATACATTGCTAAAAAAGGCCAGGGGCTTCATCATATCGCTTTCGAGGTCGACGACATTTACACCGAAATGAAAAGGCTCGAAGCCCAGGGATTCATTTTATTACACCAAGAGCCCAAAAAAGGAGCCGATAATAAATTGATCTGCTTTTTACACCCCCAATCGACCCAAGGTGTGCTCATTGAGCTCTGCCAAGAGATCAAGACGGGTCAGTAAGTTGACTACCCAATTTCTCTACCGCAGCCTGTGCCGCTAGTTGCGAAGCATCTTTTTTGTTAAAGGCCTTTCCAATGGCAAGACTTTCGCCATTGAGTAGTGCCGCCACTGTAAATAGCCGGCGACCGTTTTCTATTTTTTCTTCGATGGTCTCAAACTCCAATACCGACCCATTACGGTTGGCCCATCCGTATAATTTATTTTTATGATTGATCTCGAGCGTTTCCAGATCATCTACGAACATATGCGGCAGGATGATCTTGTTTAGCACCCACTTTTCGGTGTGGCGATAGCCCCTATCTAAATAGACCGCCCCAATGAGTGCTTCGAGGGTGTTACCGAAAATATGACTGATACGAAGCGAGGAATCGGTTCGATTATACCGGGTAATTTTTTTGAGCCCCATGCGCAGCGCAATCTCGTTAAGCTGTTGGCGATTGACCATCTTGCTACGCATCTCGGTCAAATAGCCTTCGCCCCTGTAAGGGTACCGTTTAAACAAATAATCGGCCACCAACGCACTTAAAATAGCGTCTCCCAAGTATTCTAATCGCTCGTTATTGGCATCAGTTGATTCACTCACCGAGCGATGCGTAAGGGCGGTTTGGTATAGATGAAGGGATCGTGGCCAATAGCCCAACACTCGGTAGAGCTCTTGCGAAAAATCGGCCGAAGAAAAACCCAGTAACCGTTTTAATACAGACAACAGCACGTTAGGCGTTGTATTTACGTACGATCACACAAGCATTATGCCCTCCAAAACCAAACGTGTTGCTGAGCGCCGCACGCACTGGTCGGGCCTGTGCCTTATTGAAGGTGAAATTAAGTTGAGGATCTATTTCGGGATCGTCGGTAAAATGATTGATAGTAGGTGGAACGATATCGTGCATAACCGCTTTGATACTGGCGATCGCCTCTATAACACCGGCTGCGCCCAGACAATGTCCGGTCATCGATTTGGTAGCACTGATATTCAGCTGGTAGGCATGCGCACCAAATACCGCTGTGATGGCTTTTACTTCGGCGCCATCGCCAATGGGAGTAGAGGTACCATGGGTATTGATGTAATCAATTTCGTCGGGACGCATACCGGCGTCTTCTAAAGCAGCCAACATTACGTTACGCGCACCGAGCCCTTCGGGATGCGGCGCCGTTATATGATAAGCATCGGCGGTAGCTCCACAACCTGCCACTTCGCAATAGATCGTAGCTCCGCGGGCAATGGCATGATCGAGATCTTCTAATACCAACATACCGGTGGCCTCTCCCATTACAAAGCCATCGCGATCTTTATCGTAAGGACGACTAGCGGTCTTAGGATCATCGTTGCGCTCACTCATAGCCTTCATGGCATTAAACCCACCTACCCCAGCTTCACTGATTACCGCTTCGCTTCCCCCTGTTAAAATAATATCAGCCTTGCCCAAACGAATCAAATTAAAGGCATCCATAATGGCATTGGTACTACTGGCGCAGGCGCTGACAACGGCAAAATTGGGACCGCGCAAATTATGACGCATACTAATCTGCCCTGCGGCAATATCAAGAATCATCTTTGGAATAAAGAAAGGATTAAAACGTGGCGTGCCGTCTCCTTTTGCAAAATCGGTTACCTCGTGCTGAAAGGTGGTAAGTCCTCCAATACCACTAGCAAATACCACGCCCACTCTGTCGGGATTAATATTGTCTTTGCTGAGGCCTGCATGTTGCATAGCCTGATCGCTAACCACCAACGCTAGCTGCGTAAAGCGATCGAGCTTACGAGCCTCTTTGCGATCCATAAA
>CANGYW010000109.1 GCA_947458335.1 Chitinophagaceae bacterium
GTACTCGATATCACTGATTTTATTTCGGGAGATAATGATGTTCTGCATTTCGGATCATCGTTAAAGTCATCGCTTCGTTTGGCTGCGTTACAATCCGATAAATCGTATGTAGTATCTGTAAAATCATTTCCTATTAACATAGAGATCAAAGCCGTTAAGACCTATTCTCGTGGTGGGGCTCCTGGCGGTCTGCCCGGTGGCGGTCCTTCTATGGGTGGAGGTAATATGACCATGGAGCTAAACAGTTCTATTGTGATCTTACCCAAGGTTCCTATGCAACCACGATACTACGATGCCAGAGTAGGATATTTTGCTGTAGGATATACTGATTTTGATGCTAACCCGCAGGGAGTAAAATCAATTTCGCTCGTCAAAAGATGGAGATTGGAGCCTAAAGCGGCTGATCTCGAAAAGTATAAGAAAGGTGAATTGGTAGAGCCTGCTAAGCCTATCATTTTTTATATCGATCCGGCTACCCCCGAAAAATGGGTGTCCTATTTGATGCAAGGGGTTGATGATTGGAAAGGTGCTTTCGAAAAGGCCGGATTTAAAAATGCCATTATGGCCAAGCGAGCTCCCTCTCGCGAAGAGGATAGCACCTGGAGCCTCGACGATGCCCGTAATTCTGCCATTGTGTACAAGCCTTCTGACATCCCTAATGCGAGTGGACCCAGTATCTCGGATCCACGCAGCGGTGAGATTATGGAGAGCCATATTAATTGGTACCACAACGTAATGTCGCTGCTTCGTAATTGGTACATGATTCAGTGCGGACCGCTGGATGTGCGTGCGCAGCAAATGACTTTTCCAGACTCACTTATGGGTCAATTGATCCGCTTTGTTTCTTCGCACGAGGTAGGGCACACGCTCGGTCTTCGACATAACTATGGCTCAAGCTCGAGTGTTCCTGTCGAAAATCTTCGCAATAAAACTTGGGTCGAGGCCAATGGGCATACTCCCTCTATTATGGACTATGCTCGCTTTAATTATGTAGCGCAACCCGAAGATGGCATTAGCGAGAAGGGGCTTTTTCCTCGCATAGGCGACTACGATAATTGGGCAATCGAGTGGGGGTATAAGTTATTTCCTCAATACAAATCGGCCGAAGACGAACAAGCAATGCTCAACCGCTGGGTAATCGAAAAATTAAAGGATAATCGACTTTGGTTTGGTACTGAAACTAATCCCGATGATCCTCGTTCACAAAGTGAGCAAGTGGGGGATGATCCCATGAAAGGCAGTGCCTACGGCATTAAAAATTTACAGCGAATTGTTCCTAATTTATTGCAATGGACTAAAGAGCCTAATGAGGATTTTGAGGGGCTTCGCACCATGTACCAAGAAGTAATTAGTCAGTTCGCACGCTATAATGGGCATGTTGCCAAATTTGTGGGGGGTATCATGGAAACTCCCAAGACACAGGAGCAAAGTGGGCCGGTTTATGAGTTGGTCAGTAAGGCCAAGCAAAAAGAAGCCGTTGCCTTTTTGAATAAACAATTATTCAATACACCCACTTGGCTCATCGATCAGCAGATCTTTGATCGCACTGGACAGTCGGGACTCTTTGTTATTGGTAATGTGCAAGACAATATGCTCAACCGACTATTTGGGGCCAGAAACCTAAATAAGTTGATCGAAGCAGAAGCTACTGCAGGCACCAAGGCCTACAGTGCTCTTGAATTGATGAGTGATTTAAAGTCAGGTATTTGGGCAGAATTGGCTACCAAAAAGGCCATCGATGCCTACCGTCGGAACCTTCAAAAAACATATGTTAATACGTTGGTCAATTTACTGAATCCACCTGCCGCACCGTCTGCCAGTGCTTTTGGGCCCGGCATCAGCATTTCTGTATCAGTATCTAGTTCAGACAAATCTGACCTAAAATCAATCGTAAGGGCCCATTTGCAATCATTGCGTTCCGAAATGAATGCAGCACAGGCGCTCTACACCGACAGAATGAGTAAATACCACTTGCAGGACCTTAGTTTTAGAATAGAAAAAGCATTGAATCCCAAAGACTAATAACTTTTATAACTAATTCTGCTAAAGGAGATCCTGTAATCGGATCTCCTTTTTTAATGCCATAAATTAGAGTGTTCTAGCGATAGAACCCTTATCTTTGCACCCCGTTTTCGAACGGGTGATTGCCTAAAGAGGTTCGACAAAGGTCCCCCCGTGGGGAATGCCTCCAGGGTGTAATAATAAATACTGGGTAACATGCCTAAAGTAAAGACCAATTCGAGTGCCAAAAAGCGCTTTAAAGTGACCGGCACCGGAAAGATTATGCATCAAAAGAGTTTCAAGCGTCACATCCTTACCAAAAAATCAAAAAAACGCAAGCGTAACATGCGCCTAGATGGCACGGTAGCTAAATCGCATGTTGATTTCGTAAAGCGTTTGCTGCGATTGAAGTAAGAAAGAACCGAAACTCAAGTATCTAACCATCTAATTTATCTACTATGCCTCGTTCAAAAAATGCCGTGGCCTCTAAAGCCCGCCGCAAAAAAATATTAAAACAAGCCAAAGGTTTTTATGGCAAGCGCAAAAATGTATTGACGGTTGCTAAAAACGTTGTTGAAAAAGGTATGACTTACATGTTCGTAGGTCGCAAGCTCAAGAAAAGAGAATACCGCTCGTTGTGGATCGCCCGTATTAATGCGGCCGTACGTGCCGAGGGTTTGACCTACTCTGAATTCATCAATCGCTTACAGAAAAAGGGAATCGAACTTGATCGCAAAGTGTTAGCCGACCTGGCGATGAACAATCCAGAGACTTTCAAAAGCCTGGTGGCTTCTGTTAAATAAGCACAGCTAACTTCTGATAAAATTAAAACCTCCCATTGGGAGGTTTTTTAATGCTATGCCGATTATAAGGATAGTGGTTACATGATATCCATCGCCTTGACCAGCGAAGTGGTCTGAAAGGGTAGGATCAGCGTCAGCCACTCCCAATGGGCACCGATGGCCCACAACAATGCGGCGGTAGAGGCAAAAAAAACAACCCACCAGATGGCTCGGCTCTTTTTGGATGATTCCATTACGATAAATTTTGTACAAAAATAGTGACCCTTTTTCAAATGTCGAAACCTTTCACCTTAAATACTTTAGCGAATATTTATCTCCTAGACACCCTTTTTTAATTTTTCGCTCTACTCATCACCCAAAATCAGAATTTGCTTATTTTCGTATAATGTGTTTAATAGACACATTAACCCATTGCAACCCTAACGATTGTGCCACTGCTTCAATTTAATATTCGATATAGTACCCATCCGGGTCAAGCCCTTTGGTTGTTGGGTAATATCCCCGAATTAGGTAAAAACAAGCCTGAGGCGGCCCTTTGTCTTCAGTACATTAACCAGGAGTTCTGGCAGCTTACAGTGCCCGTTACTTTTTCTGCAAAAAAGAATAAGATCCAGTATAAATACCTTCTAAAAGGGGAGGATGGACAGCTAGTGGCTGAATGGGGTAATGACCGAATTATAACGATAGATCAAGCCCAAGAATTAGTGTTTGTTGATACTTGGAATTATGCTGGCGAATATGAAAATGCGTTTTATACGGCACCTTTTAGTGAGGTTCTTTTTAAACGCAAAAAAGTAAAACAGGTCAAACCCATACTACATGATAACCCCACTCACCTTTTTAGAGCAAAGGCCCCGCTACTAGAGGCCGGCCAGACCCTTTGTCTTTTGGGTAACACTGCTAAGTTGGGGGCATGGAATACCCAAAGGGCTCTGCCCATGCAAAAAGAGAATGGCTGGTATGCCGTATCGCTTAGAGTTGATGCCACCAATGAAATCTTCGAATACAAATACGGCATATGGGACCTCTTAACTAATTCGTTTGTACGCTACGAAGATGGAAACAATAGGATAATCCCAAGCCACATTCAATCGGCCAACCTGGTCGTTTTACAAGACGGGTTTGCACGTTTATCTAATACTAGTTGGAAAGGTGCTGGTGTTGCCATCCCGGTGTTTAGCTTGAGAAGTCAAAATAGTTTTGGGGTGGGGGAGTTTGCCGACATCAAATTACTGGCCGATTGGGCGGCTAGAACGGGTATTCGCATGATACAGTTGCTACCCATCAATGATACCATAGCTACTCATTCTTGGGTCGATTCTTATCCGTATGCAGCTATTTCGGCCTTTGCGCTGCACCCCATGTATATTAACCTGGCCGAAGTGGCCGGTACCTCGCAGGCCAAACAATTACGAACGCTTCGAAAACTACAAGAGCAGCTTAATGCACTTTCGGTGGTCGATTACGAGACGGTTATCAATATTAAGCTCAACACCCTTCGAGAGCTTTACGAGGTGATGGGAATGGATTGTTTTTCGACAGCGGAATATCAGCACTTTTTTGATCAAAATAAGCATTGGCTAAAACCCTATGCAGTCTTTTGTTCGTCCAGAGATCTCTATGGTACTTGCGAATACGATAAATGGCCTCGCTACAGCACGTACAACCAAGAGGAGATCGATGAATTGTTTATGTCACGTAAAACAAATGGACCATTGGGATTCTATTGTTTTGTGCAATACTTTTTACATCGGCAACTAAAGGCGGCAGTTTCGTATGCTCATCAAAAAGGGGTAGTGCTAAAGGGAGATATTCCCATCGGCATTTATCGCTACTCTGTTGACGCTTGGGTTGCACCCGATTTATACAACATGAACTGGCAGGCTGGTGCCCCGCCTGATGACTTTACCGCCATAGGTCAGAACTGGGGTTTTCCTACCTATAACTGGGCGCGTATGCAGCAAGATGATTTTAGGTGGTGGAGACTTCGCTTCGAACAAATGAGCAATTATTTTGATGCTTTTCGTATCGATCATATTTTGGGGTTTTTTAGAATATGGA
>CANGYW010000110.1 GCA_947458335.1 Chitinophagaceae bacterium
CTCCCGTTGTTTCCTTTTCATACGTGGCAGCCTGATACCTACGAAGAGGCGCCCACGCCAGTAACGGCGGTGCTTAGCGCAGTGATGGTCAAGATGGGTGTACTGGGTTTGCTTCGCTGGTTGCTTCCTTTCTTTCCGCTGGCGGCTTATCAGTGGGGTGATGTGATCATGGGGTTGGCCGTAGGGGGCATAGTCTATGCCTCTCTTATTGCATGGCGTCAAGACGATTTAAAGCGACTGGTCGCCTATTCTTCTATTGCACACATAGGTCTGATGGGGGCTGCCGCCTTTGCGGCCAATCTGGCTTCGTTACAGGGACTCTGCTTTCAGCTTTTTGCGCATGGTATAAATATTTTAGGGATGTGGTTGGTGGTCGATCTCATAGAGAGGAATTTGGGCACTCGTAAGATCTCCGAATTAGGCGGATTGGCCAGTCATTCACCGGCACTGACTTTCTTTACGATCATTATAGCGCTGGCCAATATTGCATTACCTCTCACTAATGGTTTTGTAGGCGAGTTGTTGATGTTTACCGGTTTGTTGGCCACTAAATCAAATTTTGCCTGGGTGCTCACCGTCACCGCCGGATTGGGTATTATTTTATCGGCTGTTTACACATTGGGCATGATCCGCTCTGTATTCTTTGGCGAGTCTAATGCTGTTACGAGTCGTTCGATTACCTTATCTGTGCAGGAACGACTCGTTTTGATAGTGATTGTGGTATTGATCGTAATCTTTGGCATCTATCCGCAGCCCATGCTCGATGTAACGGCTGGTTATGCCGATCAATTATATAGACAAATAGATATCAGTTACCTATTTAGAAAATTCTAAGTTCTCCTATATGAATGCATTACTTGTTTCGGCTTTGTGGGGAGTGATCATGATGTTCAGCGGCATTGCTATCAAGCAGACAGCGGTACTCCGTTACCTCGCTATCGCAGGCGTTATAGTACTACTGGGATTGAACACCGCCGAGATGCAGGGGTGGCAATTGCTTGGCATAGATACGACCGGGATGCTTCAATTCGATGCCTACGCCTTGTTGCTCAACACTATTTTGCTTGCGTCTTTACTCGTTTATCTTTTATTGAGTGGCTCTGCCATGGAACGAATCGGTAATAACTTATCGGATTATCTGGCCCTGTTGTTTTTTATTGGGGCTGGTATGATGATGGTCACCGCTTTTGAATCGTTACTTATCTTATTCTTGGGAATAGAGATCATCACCATCCCTCTTTACATATTGACCGGAAGCGACAAAAAGAATCTTAAAAGTAACGAGGCTTCGCTCAAGTATTTTTTATTGGGTGCCTTTTCTTCGGGTATCTTATTGATGGGTATTACGCTGGTGTACGGCGCCAGAGGAAGCTTTGCCCTTTCGGGAGTAGCCGATACGATCCGCGTGTCGAGCTCTTTGATGGTGGCCGGCATGTTGCTGCTGATGATCGCTATGGCCTTTAAAGTTTCGGCAGCTCCGTTTCATTTTTGGACACCCGATGTATACGATGGTGCTCCAACGGTGTTTACCTCCTTTATGGCTACGGTGGTAAAAGTGGCAGTGTTCGCCGCTTTTATACGATTGTTCGATCGCAGCTTTGCCTTGCAGTTTAATGCCTGGCAATGGTGGGTGGCCGTATTGGCGGCACTGACCCTTTTTGTCGGTAATATCACAGCGGTGTTTCAACAAAGTGTTAAGCGGATGCTCTCTTACTCCAGTATTGCGCAAGCCGGTTTTATGTTATTGGCCGTTTTTGCCATGAATACGATGGCCAAAGAAGGCTTGTTATTATACGCCGCCTCTTATTCCTTGGCCACCATTGGCATATTTGCGGTGCTGTCGCGCATGAAAGATTATTCATTCGAGGCTTTCAATGGAATGGCCAGTCGCTATCCCTGGGTTGCGGCCGCGCTCGCTATCTTCTTTTTGTCGCTGGCAGGTATTCCGCTGACCGGCGGCTTTATGGCAAAATTCTATATGATCAAAGCGGCTCTTGGGCAAAGTCTTTGGCTGGCGCTTTTTGCCTTGTTGATGGCAGCTGTAAGCATCTATTATTACTTTAAGGTCATCCAGGCTATGTATTTTAAGCCGATGGCCCAGTCGGACCCTATTTCTTTCGATAAGGGGTTTACCGGCATGCTCTTGGGCGTAGCGGCACTTGTAATCGTTTTGGGGGTATTTCCGGAGTGGCTGATCGGTTGTCTCTATTTCTAATCTCATTTTACCGCTCATCAAGCTTTTCTTTGCCATCGCGCCAAGCGTTGGTACCTTCACCTTTCGATGATGAAGTTTACCGATATATTCTCGCTGGCATTTCGCACTATTCGCGGCAACCGACTACGAACCGGTCTGACCGTGGCTATCATTGCCTTTGGGATTATGGCACTCGTGGGAATCATTACCGCTATCGAGGCCATGAATCAGAAGTTTAACGAGAGTTTTTCAAGCATGGGCGCTAGTGGCTTTACCCTGCGTTACAAGGAACGCAATATTCGTTTTGGTGGAGGTAATCAGGGCAATGACATGAAGCTTTCTCAAAAAGGAAAGAAAAAGGCGCGCACCTCTAACCTCGATAAAAAAATTACCCGCGACCAAGCCGAACTTTTTGTTTCTAGTTTTGACTTTCCGGCGATAAAAAGTATCAGTCTCTTTGGCGGGCGTAATTCAATTGTCTCGTACGAGACACGTAAGACCAGTCCGAATGTAATGGTGCAAGGGGGTGATGAGAATTTTTTAGCTCTAAACGGATTTTCGTTAGAAACCGGACGCAATCTAAACCGCACCGATGTAACATCGGGTCGCAATGTTTGTATGTTGGGCTATGATGTGGCCAATAAATTATTCAAGCAGGGATACCGCTCGGCAGTGGGCAAGGTCGTGCGTATCAATTCTATTCCCTATCGCGTGCTGGGCGTTTTAGAGAGCAAAGGCTCTTCGTTCGGGTTTAGTCGCGATAATATGATTATCACTTCGTACAATAATGTATATCGCAATTTTGGGAGTGCCTCCTCCTTTAATATTGCCATTCAGGCTTCGCAGATACAGTGGGTGCCCGCTGCTATGGGAGAGGCTGAGTCGTTGTTTCGCTCTGTACGTCGGTTGCATACCACCGAAGAGAATAATTTTGTGATCGATCGCAGCGACAGTATCGCTGAAAAAGCGATGAACAGTCTTGGGTTTTTGACCATCTCTGCCACGGTGATTGGTTTGATTACGCTAATTGGCGCCGCTATTGGATTGATGAACATTATGCTGGTCTCCGTATCGGAGCGCACTCGCGAAGTGGGGCTTATTAAAGCGATCGGGGGTAAACGAAAAATGGTCAGCCGTCAGTTTTTATTAGAGGCTATTATCATTAGTGTGCTCGGCGCTTTGTTCGGAATTTTGCTCGGCGTGGGCGTTGGTAATCTTTTTGCGCTGGTGCTGGGCACCGGCTTCGTGATTCCTTGGAACTGGGTGTTCTACGGTATTTTTATTTGTACCCTGGTGGGGCTGCTGGCCGGACTCTATCCAGCACGCAAAGCCGGTAAACTGAACCCTATAGAGGCACTTCGTTACGAGTAGCGGCTGATTTTCCACAATTTTTACCCTATTTTTTGCTGTTTTTGGCAGGCGGAGTCAATTTAATATCAAATTAATAGGTTAGGGTTTGCGCAGTTCAAAAAATCCTTAACTTGACCCTCCTTCTGTAACCGGAAGGGGTGTTTTTACAAACTTTTAAAACCTAATAACTCAACACTAAAAACAACGATCATGGCAGAGACTAAACCAACTGCAACAGCTGCATCAAAATCATCTTCGGCCCCTGCAAAACATGGTGGAAATTCCATTTCATGGATTGCTCCTCTTGTGTGTGTGCTCGCCGGCTATTCTATCTGGCGTTTTATGATGGGAGATGCCTCCGGATTTAATGAACCCGATCCCTCTGGTGGATTCTGGCCTCATCACATGGGACCTAAGGATGCCTTTCACCGTATCTATGAGGGAGGAATTATCGTGCCTCTATTGATCGGAATGTTTTTAATGGTCGTGGTATTCTCTATCGAGCGCTACCTGACCATCCGTCGTGCTCTCGGTAACGGGCCTATCGACGATTTCGTTCGCAAGATTCAGTTTCAATTGGCTAGCCGCAATGTAGACGCTGCACTGGCCGAGTGCGATAAGCAAAAAGGATCCGTTGGTAATGTAATGAAGGCAGGTCTGCGTCGTTACAAAGAAATGATCAACGAGTCGGGTATGTCTACCGATCAAAAAGTGATCGCTATTCAAAAAGAAGTAGAAGAAGCTACTGCGCTGGAGCTGCCTATGTTGCAAAAGAACCTGGTGTTCCTTTCTACTATTACATCGGTGGGTACGCTGATCGCCCTTCTGGGAACCGTATTGGGTATGATCCGTTCATTCGCTGCCCTTGGTGAAGAAGGTGGTGGTGGTGCTGCGGCCGATCTGGCGGTGGGTATCTCCGAGGCTCTTTATAACACAGCCCTCGGTATCGGTACGTCAGCGATCGCATTGATCCTGTACAACATGTTCACTACTCGTATCGATTCTATCACCCATGGTATCGATGAGTCTGGATTTACGCTCACGCAAAGCTTTGCTTCTTTGTATAAGTAATACAAGACGCATTTTTTGCAACGTACTATCCATTCATCTATTTAAAATTTTGTACCCATGCCAAGTGCCAAGATACCAAAAAGGAGTACGGATACGGATATGACCCCCTTTGTGGACATAGCGTTTCTGATTCTCTCCTTTTTTATTATGGCGACAAAATTC
>CANGYW010000111.1 GCA_947458335.1 Chitinophagaceae bacterium
GGATGCAATACATGCCACTCGAACTCATCTCTAAAATGACGAATAGCCGCTGCCACAGGCCAAGCAGCTGCATCGCCCAGAGGACAAATAGTATTGCCCTCGATCTTGCGTTGAATATCCCAAAGCAGATCGATATCGCTCAGCTTTCCCTTACCAGTCTCAATATTCCACAAGATTTTTTCCATCCACCCAGTTCCTTCGCGACAAGGTGAACATTGTCCGCAACTCTCGTGACGATAAAACCGAGCCAGCGAATAAGTATGACGCACTACACATTGGCTGTCGTCCAGCACAATAAAACCACCGGAGCCCATCATCGATCCCGAAGCAAAACCTCCGTCGGCCAAGCTTTCGTAGGTCATCATGCGAGTCTCCCCCTTTGCGGTCTTCAATAAAAGATTCGCTGGCAAAATGGGAACGGAAGACCCACCCGGAATACAAGCCTTTAACTTTTTTCCGGCCGGAATACCTCCGCAATATTCATCACTGTAAATAAACTCTTCGACCGAGATAGTCATATCGATCTCATAAACGCCAGGCTTGTTGATATTGCCACAAGCAGATATCAATTTAGTACCGGTCGATTTACCAATACCAATCTTAGCATATTCCTCGCCACCGTCATTGATAATAGGTACAACAGCAGCTACTGTTTCGACATTATTGACCACGGTGGGGCAACCCCATAAACCTTTGACAGCCGGAAAAGGCGGCTTGATACGCGGATTACCTCTTTTACCTTCGAGCGATTCGAGCAACGCCGTTTCTTCTCCGCAGATATAAGCGCCAGCACCTCGATGCACATAGATATCACAATCAAAGCCGCTGCCTAAAATATTTTTTCCGAGCCATCCATTGGCACGCGCCTCGTCAATGGCCTTTTCTAAAATTTCGGCAACCCACACATACTCTCCCCGAATGTAGATATAGGAGCGATTCGATCCGAGTGCATACGAAGATGTGATCATTCCCTCTATAAGCAGGTGCGGAATAAATTCCATCAGGTAACGATCCTTAAAAGTGCCGGGCTCCGATTCGTCGGCATTGACCACCAAATAGCGAGGCACTCCTTCGGGCTTAGCTAAAAACCCCCACTTCATTCCGGTGGGAAATCCAGCTCCTCCCCGTCCGCGCAAACCACTTTTTTTGACTTCCTCGGTCACTTGGTCGGGGCTCATTGACTTGAGTGCCTTCTCGACACTACGATAACCACCTTCGCGACGGTACACCTCATAGGTGGTGATACCCGCTACATGCGCTTTTTCTAATAATAATTTTCTTCCCATATTTAGTAAGCGGCCCCAAAGGGCGCCCTTTCGTTTTAGTGTGATGCGCTCACCGACTGTCCCGAACAAGAAGCGATGAGTTCATCGATCTTTTCGCGCGTTAGGTGTTCGCGGTAATACTTTCCATGTTGCAGCATCGGGGCATACCCGCAGGCACCCAAACACTCTACCGTCTTGAGTGTAAATAATCCATCAGCCGTAGTCTCTCCCGGACGGATTCCCAAACGCTGATAGATATAGGCTACAATACCCTCACTGCCATTGAGCATACAAGGACCCGTCTGGCATACCTCGAGCAAGTGCTTGCCCACCGGCTTTAAATTGTACATGCTGTAAAAAGTAGCGACCTCGTACACTTCGATCGGCTGCAATTGCAATAATCCAGCTACATAGTCCATCACTTCAGTGCTAAGCCATCCTCCCAATTCCTGCTGTGCTAGGTGTAATACCGGTAATAGCGCACTCTTTTGGCGTCCTTCGGGGTAGCGAGCTATGATCTGCTGCACCTCCTTTAACTTATCTGCCGAAAAACACAAGCTCATGTTCTAATTTATTTTTAGTTACGCTCTTAACTGGTTTAGGCATCCATCTCTCCGGCGATCAGGTTTAAACTACTCATGGTGATGATCGCATCACTAAGCATAGCCCCTTTGACCAACTCCTCGAATGCTTGATAATAGATAAAACACGGTCTTCTGAAATGTAACCGGTAGGGAGCCCGTCCGCCATCGCTAATCAAGTAGAAGCCCAATTCTCCATTGCCGCCCTCTACCGCATGATACACTTCGCCGGCTGGAATATCCGTTTCTCCCATAATGATCTTAAAGTGATAGATAAGTGCCTCCATCTTAGTGTACACATCTTGCTTGGCAGGAAGATAATACTCCGGTACATCGGCATGATAGACCTCTGCCTCAGCACCCGTAAAGGATTGCACTTTCTGATAAGCCTGACGAATGATGGATAAACTCTGCCACATCTCTTGCTCGCGCACCAACCAACGATCGTAACTGTCACCGGTGCTTCCTACGGGAATAATAAATTCAAAATCTTGATAACTACTATACGGAGCATGCACCCGCACATCATAGTCTACGCCGGCCGCACGCAGGTTTGGACCGGTAAATCCGTAATTGAGCGCACGCTCGGCGCTAATGCCCCCCACGCCCATAGTGCGATCCATAAAGATGCGGTTGCGCTGAAACATATTCTCAAATTCCTTGAGGGCCTTAGGATACTCATCAAGAAACTTCTCGAGCTTTTGAAAAGCGATATCGTTAAAGTTGCGCTCAAAGCCGCCAATACGACCCATGTTGGTCGTCAGGCGTGCCCCACAGATCTCTTCGTAGATTTCATAGATCAGCTCGCGATACTGCATCACATACAAAAAGCCGGTATAGGCCCCTGCATCGACTCCCATGATAGAATTACAGATCAGGTGATCGGCAATACGTGCCAATTCCATAACGATAACACGTAAATAGTCTACTCGCTTTGGCGTGGTAATGCCCAACAATTTTTCGCAGGTCATATGCCAGCCCATGTTATTGAGCGGCGAAGAACAATAATTGAGACGATCAGTAAGCGTAGTAATCTGAGCCAACGGACGACGCTCAGCCAGTTTTTCGAATGCACGATGGATGTATCCGATCGTTTGATCGGCAGACACAATGCGCTCGCCATCGAGCTCGAGAATATTTTGCATCACACCATGTGTAGCCGGATGCGTGGGCCCCAGGTTTAACGTGGTGGTCGTTTTCTCAATCGATCCTTCGGGCAGTTTAATGTGTTCGCTCATACGATAGCCCCTACGGGGCGTTTTAACTTCGTTTAGCCGCGGCCAAACATTTCATCATCTTTATCGATTCGGGTTTGATCTTCTAGCGGAAACTCCTTTCTCAGAGGGAAATAATCCATTTCGTCTACATTCAGTATCCGTTTTAAATTCGGGTGACCTAAAAAGTTGATCCCAAAAAAATCGTAGGTCTCGCGCTCCATCCAATTGGCCGATGAAAATAATCCGGTGGCCGTATATACATCGGGCTGCTCAACTGCTGTATACACTTTAAATCGCAAACGAATATTTTCTTTCAGATTGTGCAAATGATAGACCACTGCCAACTCACGTCCCTTTTGATCGGGATAATGAACACCGGTCAGATCGGTCAAAAAGATAAATCCCAACTGAGGATCATCGTATAGAAAATTAAGCACCTTAAGATTGATCTCTTTGGGCGCTTCGAACTGCAGCATGTCGTACGAGATGCTAAAGGCGCTGACCTGCTCGCCGAACTTTTCGGTTAGTCGTTGTTGTATGATCTCGTTGGTTAGTGACATGCTCATTTATTTACGATCCGCTCGCTGCTGCCTGCGGAACCTTATTGAATACCGTAGCTCTCCAATAGTAATTTGTAATTCTCGGAATTGCGACGACGCAAACTCTCTTTACCAACCAGGTCTTGAATACGAAGCACCCCATCGATGATGGCCTCCGGACGCGGAGGACAACCGGGTCCATACACATCAACAGGCACTACCTGATCGATACCCTGCAATACGCTGTAGGTATCGAAAATGCCGCCACTGCTCGCGCAAGCGCCCACCGCAATTACCCAGCGGGGCTCGGCCATTTGCAGATACACTTGTTTTACAACGGGGCCCATCTTTTTTGCAATCGTTCCCATTACCATCAACAGATCGCATTGACGTGGCGAGAAGCCCACCCGCTCCGATCCAAAGCGCGCCAGGTCGTAATGCGAACCCATGGTCGCCATAAATTCGATCCCGCAACAAGAGGTAGCGAAAGGCAAGGGCCAAATAGAATTTTTTCGAGCCAACCCTATAACGGAATCAAGTGAAGTAGCAAAGAATCCTTCTCCCTGGTGCCCCTCAGGCATGGGGGCCATGCTAATATCGGCCTCCAAGGGCTTTTGAATAAGATTGTAAGATACCGGACGACTCATATTCCAATCATTTTATAGCATAACAAGCGCTCAATGCGAATGTTGTTGTAAGAGGGCATCAATCCTCCCATTGCAAGGCTCCCTTTTTGATGATATAAATAAACCCGCAAAGAAAAAAGCCAACAAAAAGAGCCACCGCCCAAAATCCATCCCATCCCAGTCCTTTAAAGTTGACAGCATATGGATAAAAGAAGATCACCTCCACATCGAACAATACAAAGAGGATCGCAGTAAGAAAATACTTGATGGCCATCGGCTGCCGGGCATCACCGTGCGACTCGATTCCACTGGTAAAATTTTGTAACTTATCGCTAGTCTTGCGACGAGGTCCCAGCAAATGCGTGGCGACCATCAAAAAGGCAACCAGCCCTACGGCGATCAACACCTGCAGGGCCAGCGGCAAATAAGTAGAGGCAGTTGAGGCCGTGGAGCTCACTTGCAACCAGTAAACCATGCGCTGTTTTTTCTGGGCGCAAAATTAAGGTGCGGCGACCACAAAAACGCTAAGAGAATCAA
>CANGYW010000112.1 GCA_947458335.1 Chitinophagaceae bacterium
CAGTGTCCCCCAACAAGACCTGGCTTGAACTTTAAAAAGTTCCATTTAGTGCCCGCTGCCTCCAACACATCATTGGTATCAATACCCATGCGATCAAAAATCAATGCCAACTCATTCACAAAAGAAATATTCACATCCCGTTGTGCGTTTTCAATAGCCTTTGAAGCTTCGGCAACTTTTAAACTAGGAGCTTTATGGGTTCCTGCTTCAATAATACTTGAGTATAATGAATCAACAAAATCTGCAATTTCCAGCGTTGACCCCGAGGTTACTTTTTTAATTTTGGTTAAAGTGTTTACTTTATCTCCAGGATTAATTCGTTCTGGAGAATATCCACAGTAAAAATCTTGGTTAAACTTCAATCCCGAATTTTGTTCTAAGATCGGAACACATTCTTCCTCAGTACAACCAGGATAAACTGTAGACTCATAAATAACAATATCTCCTGGCTTCAAAATCTTACCCAACATTTCCGAAGCTTTTAACAACGGTGTTAAATCAGGCGCCTTAAACTGGTCAATTGGCGTTGGGACTGTTACTATAAAGATGTTATAAGACTTAAGTTCTTCAATATTTGAGGAGAACTTTAAACCCACTTTATCTGACTTATTTGCCAAATTCACTGCAAACTTCAGCCCTTCTATGTCTGCTTCATTAGTTCTATCTATACCAGACTTGAGTTGCTCAATCCGAGCTTGATTTATGTCAAAACCAAGGACTTTGTATTTTTTGCCAAATTCAATTGCTAATGGTAACCCAACATACCCCAATCCAATAATGGCAATTTTGCAACTTTCTAATTTCATGTTTTAAATTTTTTGCACACCAAAATGCACACCAAGTAACTTTATTTTGATTGTTTTTCGAAGATTCTGATGCAATTATTTATTGAAATAAGCACTCATTATCAACACTTTAAAGATTTACACTGATTAACAAATACCCTTCGGCGGTCTGGACCACACTACCCCAACTTAGAATCTATCCCCCACTCCCCATTATACACACACACATGGGGCATGTCTTGCAGGAGCGAATTAGAAAATTCATTTTTAGAATAAATAGCCGTTCTAATTTTTTTATTCAATAATTTTTCAGCGCGGGTGGCGAGTTGTTCAAAATACTCCTTATCAATATCTCCTACCACCACCAGATCAATAAAAGGTGTTCCCTTTCCGTCAGCCATTTCGCCGGTCAGGTACACCTCGGCTACATCACCCAACTTATAAAAAACCTCCTCTAACAACTGATCTACGCCCACATATTTTAGAATAATAGAGCGCAAATTAGAATAGAGAGGATGAAAGGTATTGGCGACGTATTTTTTGATCTTGCTTTCCTCAGCCTCCACCGTACTGATCAGTTTCATCTCGGAGAGCTTATTTAGCTCTAGCCGCACGGTGTTGGAACTTACGTTCAGGTCCTTTTGTAACTGACGTAAATACACCTGACTCGAGGGGTTGAGTAACAACCGAGCGAGTAGTTTTAAACGGATCTTACCGGTAAAAAGTTGATCTAACAAAGGGGGATGTATAAGAGAAGGCGAAGCCACGGTCAGTCACAGATAAGATCAGCAAACTGACTTATTATTGAGTAGCGAATATACTCAATTTTTGGAATTAGCAAGCAGTTTGCTGAAATATTCATAGGTTAAGGCAAGTCCTTCTTTTCGGGTAATAATGGGCTCCCAACCCAACACATCCCTGGCCCGGCTTATATCGGGCCTTCGTTGTTTGGGATCGTCCTGGGGCAGAGGCTTAAAGCAGACCCTCGAACGGCTATCGCTCAAGGCAATTATTTCGTTGGCAAAATCTAAAAGGCTGATTTCGTTGGGGTTACCAATATTCACCGGACGGGTTTCACCACTAAAAAGAAGTCGGTAAATACCCTCCACCAGATCCGACACATAGCAAAAACTACGCGTTTGCGACCCGTCGCCAAACACAGTCAGGTCTTCGCCTCGCAGGGCCTGTCCGATAAAGGCGGGAAGGGCGCGGCCGTCGTTGAGCCGCATACGGGGGCCATAGGTATTAAAGATCCGCACAATACGGGTCTCCACCCCATGAAAATTATGGTAAGCCATAGTGATGGCCTCTTGGAACCGTTTGGCCTCGTCGTAGACCCCGCGGGGTCCCACGGGATTTACATTACCCCAGTAATCTTCTTGTTGCGGATGCACCAGTGGATCACCATACACCTCGCTGGTACTAGCCACCAATATCCGCGCTTTTTTTGCCTTGGCCAGGCCCAAGCAGTTATGCGTACCCAGGGACCCTACTTTTAAGGTCTGAATGGGCATCTTTAAATAATCGATAGGGCTGGCAGGCGAAGCAAAATGTAAAATGTAATCTAAAGGACCGGGTACGTGTATAAACTTGCTTACATCATGATGATAAAAACTAAACTCCTTGAGCGGAAATAAGTGCTCAATATTCGAGAGACTACCAGTCAGCAGATTATCCATCCCGATCACCTCATAACCTTCGGCAATAAATCGATCACAGAGATGCGAGCCTAAAAATCCGGCGGCTCCTGTTATTAAAACTCGTTTTTTAGTATTAGTCATGATTATTACTGCGGTCTCCCAATGCTGATGTAGCGATACCCCATCGATTGCATTTTGGCTACCTCAAATAAATTACGCCCGTCAAAAATTAGTTTGCTGGGTAACAGCTTTTCTATGCGCTCAAAGTCGGGAGTTCTAAACTCACTCCACTCGGTGGCGATTATAAGCGCATCAGCACCCTCAAGTGCCTGGTACTGACTATGCGCATAGTTAATCTTATCCTCTACTGATTGCTTTACATGTTGCATCGCCTCAGGATCGTAGGCTGTAACTGTTGCGCCTTCTTGCAAAAGCGCTGCAATAATTGATAAAGCAGGCGCTTCTCGTATATCATCGGTATTGGGCTTAAAGGCCAAGCCCCACAGTGCAAAATGCTTGCCACTCAGATTGCCATTGGTGCTGTCGTTATAGTACGACTTTATTTTTTCGACCAGGTGCAGCTTTTGAGCAGCATTCACTTTTTCTACGGCCTTTAAAATTTTAAAATCATAGTGCACTTCATCGGCCGATCGAACCAGTGCTTGCACGTCTTTTGGAAAACAAGAGCCGCCGTAACCGATACCCGAAAATAAAAATCGTTTGCCGATTCGCTCATCACTACCAATGCCTCTGCGCACCATATCTACATCGGCGCCCATTCGTTCGCAGAGCTGCGCTATCTCGTTCATAAAAGAGATCTTCATGGCCAAAAAACTATTGGCCGCATATTTGGTCAGCTCCGAAGAACGCTCATCCATAAACAGCACCGGATTACCCTGGCGAACAAAGGGTGCGTATAGCTCACTCATGAGTTGTTGAGCACGCTCCGATTTAGTTCCTACCACTACGCGGTGGGGTTTCATAAAATCATCTACCGCTACTCCTTCGCGTAAAAACTCCGGGTTACTAACTACATCAAATTCTCCCTTATAACTCTTGGCAATGGCTGCTCTTACTTTATCGGCCGTACCCACTGGCACGGTGCTTTTGTTCACGATAACCTTGTACCCCTTCAGCAGCTTACCAAGTTCTTCGGCCACGCCTAATACGTATTTAAGATCAGCCGCGCCATCAGCACCGGGGGGAGTGGGCAGCGCTAAGAAAATAACTTCTGCTTCATCTACAACCGAGGCAAGATCAGATGTAAAGCGAAGACGCTCTTCTTTTAAGTTGCGTAAAAATATTTTCTCTAGTCCGGGTTCATAAATAGTGATCTGCCCGGCCGAAAGCTTTTCCACCTTGGCTTTGTCTATATCTACGCAGACCACTTTGTTTCCCGTCTCCGCAAAACAAGTACCGGTGACTAGCCCTACATAACCCGTTCCAACAACTGCGATTTTCATTGCTTTATTACCGCGGCTTTTCTTCTGCCACTTGCTTTAGATAAATGCCGTAGCCACTTTTCTTGAGCGCTTCGGCCTGTTCTAATAATTTTTCTTTCGAGATAAAACCATTACGGTATGCGATCTCTTCGATACACCCGATCTTGGTACCCTGTCTTTTTTCGATCACGCGCACAAATTCACTGGCATCACTAAGTGAATCAAACGTACCGGTATCGAGCCAGGCGGTACCGTTGTCGAGCACAGCCACATGTAACTGATTATTCTGCAAATACACCTTGTTCACGTCGGTAATCTCGTACTCACCGCGAGCAGAAGGCTTTAATTCCTTGGCAATTTTCACCACCGCATTATCATAAAAATAAAGTCCGGGCACCGCATAGTTCGATTTAGGTTGCACGGGCTTTTCTTCGATACTAATAGCTTTGTTGCTAGCATCAAATTCTACCACGCCATAGCGCTCCGGATCCGATACCTGATAAGCAAATACATATCCACCCTCAATGTCGCGTAAGGTCTTTAACTGACGACCAAGACCGTAGCCGTAAAAAATATTATCCCCCAAAACAAGCGCCACTTTATCACTTCCAATAAATTTTTCACCGATCACAAAAGCTTGTGCCAATCCGTTGGGTACTTCTTGTATGGCATATTCAAAGCGGCAACCCA
>CANGYW010000113.1 GCA_947458335.1 Chitinophagaceae bacterium
CCCGCAATGGCAATACAACCGATCAAAAACGTGATGTAGGTAACGCGCAATTTCTTAGATAACCCACCCATATTACGAATATCTTGTTCTCCCCCCATAGCATGGATCACACTACCGCTTCCCAAGAATAACAATGCCTTAAAGAAAGCATGCGTCATTACATGAAAAACAGCAGCCGCATAGGCCCCGGTACCTAGCGCCAAAAACATAAACCCAAGTTGACTGACCGTTGAGTAAGCCAGCACTTTTTTAATATCGTTCTGTGCCACGGCAATCGAAGCGGCCAGCAGTGCGGTAATAAGCCCAATCCACGAAATAAGATGAAGGGTATGAGGTGCTAATGAATAGAGAATATTGCTACGGGCAATCAGATAGATACCCGCTGTTACCATCGTTGCGGCATGGATTAGGGCCGAGACGGGGGTTGGACCCGCCATGGCATCGGGGAGCCATGTATATAACGGCAGCTGCGCACTTTTACCGGTAGCACCAATAAAGAATAATAATGTGATGACTGTAATATCAGTAGCGGTAAACCGATCTGTAAACTGGTGTTGTTGTACAAAGGCAAAGAATTCCTGAAAACCTACCACGCCCGACTTGGTAATAATCCAGAACAGCGCTACTAAAAAGGCCAGGTCGCCAATTCGGTTCATGATGAACGCCTTGTTGGCTGCCGCGGTATAGGCCGGGTTCTTGAACCAATATCCAATCAGCAGGTAAGAGCAAAGACCCACTCCTTCCCAACCCATAAACAAGATCACGTAATTAGAACCCAATACCAATAACAGCATCGAGAAGACAAACAAGTTGAGGTAGGCGAAGTAGCGTGCAAAATGGGCTGGCTCCTCATGATGCATATATGCGGTAGAGTAAACATGAATCAAAAATCCAACACCCGTAATAATCAGCAAGAAAAGAGAAGAGAGCGCATCGAGCTGAAAAGCAAATGGGATCGTAAAAGACCCTACCTGAATAAAATCGAAGTAATGCACCACCCCACTCTGACCGGCTTTGACCTGAAAAAAGATCAGCAGACTCAATACAAAAGATCCCAATACAGTGGCCGAACCCAGCAGTCCCGAGACCGTTTTGTTAAGGTGATTGCGACCAAGTCCGTTGAGTACCGCGCCCAATAAGGGAAGCAGTGGAATCCAGTAAGCCAATTGAAAAAGATCTTGCATAAACAACCGGTATAAGTGATCAGTGTTTTAATCGATTCAAAAAGTTAATATCGACGGAGTGTACATTGCGGTACATCATCACGATAATGGCCAATCCCACACTTACCTCGGCAGCGGCCACCACCATAATAAAGAAGACGAACAATTGTCCCTCAACGCCCGCTTGTGTAGCCAGTTGACCAGCTTCGAGTGCGACTTGATAGTGCATCTTCGAGAAGGCCACGAGCAGCAGATTGACCGCATTTAGCATCAACTCAATACACATAAAGATGATGATGGCATTGCGACGTGTTAGTACACCCACCATCCCTATGGAAAACAAGGCCAGCGATAAGAACAGATAATAATTTATAGGCATAGTTTTCTGCGTTAGTCTTTTTTACCAATGACCACAGCGCCCACCATGGCGCTCAAAAATAAAATACTCGAGATCTCGAACGGAATCACATAGCGGGTAAATAATTCGTTGCCCAGCACTTTGATAAGTCCCACTTGACCATCCATGACCATGGCGGTACGGCTTTTTAATTCGGAGTCCTTGAGTGCGGCCACTAGTACAAGCAAAAAGATACCCCCGCTAACAGTACCGGCCAACGTAATCCAGCGTTTACTGCCCGAGGCTCCTTCTTGACGCGCATTCATGAGCATGATCACAAACAAGAATAAGACCATGATAGCCCCGGCATAGACAATGATATTGACCACAGCCAGAAACTGGGCATTGAGTAAAATATAATGCCCCGAGATGGCAAAAAAGGTAACGATCAGCCAAAGCACACTATAGACGGGATTCTTGCTTGTAATCACCATCAGGGCACTAAACAAGGCCATGACCGCTAATACCCAGAAAAGAATTTGCACGATACTCATCTTAGTTGGTATGGGTGGTTGAATGGGGTGGCTGGCGATCGCCCAGCGCCTTTACGTACGCTTCGCGCTCATTAATAGGATGCGGAATCAGCAACTCGTCTTTTGAATAAATAAATCCTTTGCGGGCATAGTTGGCAGGCGCAAACGTTTGTGACAGATAAATAGCATCTTTGGGACAAGCCTCTTCGCAAAGACCGCAAAAGATGCAACGCAGCATATTAATCTCGTATTTGGCGGCGTACTTTTCTTCGCGATACAAATGCTCTTCACCAGGTTGTCTTTCGGCCGCCTCCATGGTAATTGCCTCTGCCGGACAGGCCACGGCACAAAGTCCGCAAGCCGTACAGTTTTCACGGCCGGCTTCGTCGCGATTGAGCACATGCAAACCGCGAAACACTTTAGAAAAAGTGCGCTGCTGCTCCGGATACTGAATGGTAGCCTTCTTCATAAACATATGGCGAAGCGTAATGGCCATTCCTTTAAGAATATTCCACAGGTAAATACTTTCGAGCCAAGTAAGAGGGTGGCGATCGACCGATTTAGCTCTTTGCGTTAGTTGCATACAATTCTGAATTTATGCATCACTTATTTAAAAATAATAGTAAGGCCGCACTAATCAGCATGTTGATCAGCGCCAGCGGTATTAACTTTTTCCAACCCAGATTCATCAGCTGGTCATAGCGAAAACGAGGGATGGTCCAGCGAATCCAAATAAACAAGAACAAAAAGAAAGAGACCTTGGCCATCATCACCGCAAAGGTCAGTGCCGACAATACCAGGGCTGATCCCTGCCAAGCCGCCTCGTCAAAAAATGGAATGTCGTAGCCCCCAAAGAATAAGGTAGCCATCACCGCACTACTCACGAACATATTGATGTACTCTGCAAATAGATAAAAACCCAATTTCATCGAAGAGTACTCCTGGTGGTAACCAAAGTTCAATTCGTTTTCGGCCTCGGGCAGATCGAAAGGAGTACGATTACATTCGGCCAGCGCACAGACAAAGAATATTAAAAAGCCCAGTGGCTGATATAGCACATTCCAACCATGTTGCATCTGGTATTCGACCATGGCGCTCATCTTGAGCGAACCGGTCATAAACAGCACGGCAATAAGTGACAATCCCATAGGCAGTTCGTACGAGACCATTTGAGAAGCCCCACGAATGGCGGCTAACAACGAGAATTTATTATTAGAGGCCCATCCTCCGATCATAATGCCGTAAACGCCCACGCTCACAATACCAAATACGATCAGTATACCCATGTCTACATCGGCTACTTGTAAGGCCACCGTGCGCGTCTCGCCTACATACGAAGCCCCCCAAGGAATAACAGTGCTCGTAATAAGGGCCACAATCATGGCGAGTGCCGGACCCAGCAAGAATAAAAATCGATTAGAGCTAGTAGGTGTAATCTCTTCTTTAAAAAACAACTTACCACCATCGGCCAATGGTTGAAAGATTCCGAAAGGACCCGCTCGATTAGGGCCCATACGGTCTTGCATCCAACCCGCGATCTTTCTTTCGGCCAGTGTCGTGTACATGGCAATAAAGAAAGATAATCCGATCAGTGCCCCAATCAAGATCAGCTTTTCTAGTATATACCAACTATCCATGGCTATCAAATACTGATTCATAACATTAGGCCTCCTTGGCAGCAGGTGAATTAAAATCATTTCCAGTGGCTGCACCCGGCAGCTGGCTCAATTCAATTTTGTTCACTTCACTTACGTCGTGAATATCCATCATCAATTTTGGCGCACGACCTCCCATCACTTCAGAAAGAGTCTCCTTCGGTTTTTGCAAGCCTGTATAATGACCTTGAGAGATCACCGAGTGACGGTTAATATTGGCAGGACCTTCGATTACCCAGTCGCTGGCCGATTTTTTATCGAAGCGACAGGTATTACAGATCCAGCCGGGTTTGCCTTCGTAACTGCATACTTCTCCCCATTCGTCCTTACGCGCAGTTACGCGAAGCACTTCGTCACCGCGCTGCCAAAGTGTAACCTTGCCACAACAATCCGGACAATCGCGGTGCGCATAAACAGGCTTGGTAAACCATACTCGGTTTTTAAAGCGGAACGTTTTGTCGGTAAGCGCTCCTACCGGACAAACATCGATCATGTTGCCACTAAAATTATTATCGATAGCCTTAGAGATATGTGTAGAAATCTCGGCATGATCACCTCGATCAAGTACACCATGAACGCGATTATCGGTAAGCTGATCGGCCACATAGGTGCAGCGATAACACAGAATGCATCGCGTCATGTGCAATTGAATGTAAGGCCCAATGTCTTCTTTTTCGAAAGTGCGGCGCTCAAATTCATAGCGTGTACCTTCCTTACCATGTTCGTATCCCAGGTCTTGCAAATGACACTCACCAGCCTGGTCACAAACCGGACAATCCAACGGGTGATTCAGTAACAAAAACTCTACCACACCGGCACGGGCTTCTTTTACTTTATCGCTGGTA
>CANGYW010000114.1 GCA_947458335.1 Chitinophagaceae bacterium
CAATCATTCAACCAGCAGCTGACCGTCGGGCCGAAACGGAGCAACTATACAAAGCCCTCTCGATGTTACCGATAGAGCAACGAGAGGCACTGATTCTTTTTGAAATAATCGGCTTTTCGATAAAAGAAATAGCTGGATTTCAACAGAAGTCAGAAGAAGCGATAAGACAACAACTATCAAGAGGAAGAAAGAAACTGCTAGGCTTGCTTACACCCAACACAGAATCAAAAGATGTCTTTTATGAATGAAGAGTCACTACAACGGCTTTTTGAAGAGCTGCGCAGGGCGCCCGCTGAGACGTCGATGGAAGATGTTTCAAGCTGGGTCAACACTGTAAAAATTGATACCTCTGTCTCTGATAAATCGCATCTTTTAACAAAATCAAAAATCATTTTTATGGCCGCAAGCATTGCAGTTATAGTAACAAGCACCATACTTCTCTTTGCACCGCAAAAAAATCAAGTACTAGATAAGGCTGAACTATCGCCTGTGCCTGTTAAAGATAAATTACATAGCACTCCTGTTTCTAAAGAGAAAAATTATATTCCGTTAGATAAAGAGTTGCCAATAGAGCATACCAACCAGTCTAATCCAACCCCTGGACCCGCTATGCATCAGGTAATACCCGTTCCAATTGTATCAGCTGAGAGGCAAGAAGAGATAAAGGCTATTTCTGAAGTTGCCCAGGTAAGCCAAAGCAATACAAGTTTAGCTTCAACTAATAAGAATCAGGAATCTGCCTCTACTATTGCACCAGCTGATACTTCGGGAGTTTGGACAACCAAAACAGAGAAACTAACCATTGATACCATCTTCGCGGGTATAAACAAAATAGTATTAATTGGTAAGTATCCCTCTCAAATCAGTATCGAGGGGGGGCAACGAGACAACATAGCTTTCAACTACCAATATAACTACCAGATAAAAGGTATATATGCCGGAAAAAATCCAGGCAGTAAGGTGTCCTATAAAAAGTCGGGAACAACCCTGACCATCACGGTCGAACTAAACAAAGGTTTTACCGTGGGCGTCTCGTACGTAAAAATAATCAGCAATGTATCAATAGCAGTACCCGAAAACATTAGTGTAAGCATCAACTCCAGCTATGGGGACATCACAGCTAAGCATCTTTTAGGTGGTATCATCCAGTTAGACACAAAATATGGGGACATCAAGGCGCAGTCACTGGTCGGAAATATCAGCCTACTGTCTGGGTACGGCGATATTACTTTAAACGAAGCGGATGGCAAGATAAATGTATCTACAAAATATGGAGATATCAAGGCTCATGAAATAAAGGTAGACGAATCTATTCGATTAAGTTCTGGATATGGGGATGTAGACTGTAGATTGTTAAGCAAAGAAGAGTCTTGCCGATTGAGCTTAAGCACCGGGTTTGGGAAATTAAGCGTCAAGGGGAAAGCGGTAGACATTGAGTCGACAAAAAAAATACAATATGGCACTGGAGCTACGTCCGTAACAGCCTCATCGAGCTTTGGGGATGTGAAGATCAGGTTTAGTGAGACATATAATAAGTAGGTGGCGTGTCGCTACTTATCAAGAAGACAGAATGCACTCGAAGTAGTAGAAGCAGTGACTAACTGAGAAACTGATCACTGGCGGATTTTTCAACTACTGCACCTGGATAGTTAGTGCTGTTTGTGGTGTGGGGTAGAATGCAAGACAAGTTACGCAGTTTTCATTAGCTCTGGGGCTGATACGAAAATAAAACTCATCTCCCTCCCTTATGTGGCTTGGGAACTGACATGGATTAGCTAAACGGAATGCTTTTTGATACGTGATCCCGGTAATAGGGTCAGTCCAGCTATTTTCAAATTGTGTCGAATCAAGGTTGCCCTCTACAAGTGTTATTGTGATATTCGCGCAAATTCCGTTGACAGCTAGCTTACCCTTTAGGATCGGACCATCAACTTGCTTTTCGCACTGAAATCCTGACAGTGAAAAAACAATACCAACTAGCAATAGTATTCTAGACGCGTTTTTCATAGTAAAGCTCCTCAACAAAAATAAAGAAATCTAAGTCATCTGCTAACTCTTTTGCGGAAATAAGATCAGTATCAAAATGAAGAGTTATATCATCCATACTTGCTTTTTTGTAGCGCTTGGCACCACAATCATCTTACACCCTCATCCAGTAATTGCTGTAAAAGTAATGCCGCTGATGCATTGGCTAGCAAGAACTTTTCTTCATCGCTACAGTCTCCCATATAAACTGCTCCATTTCCTATTAAGGATACAGCTGCCAGTATTTTACCCTCTCGGTTTTTAAATTCAAAACCCACCGATCCGCCAAAAGGAAGATTAACTGCTGCTCCCTGTGGGTTGCGAAGCCTATATACCGGAACAACAGTGTAGTATTCATTATTACTTCTGGCCAGTATTCCGATGTAGCTTTTAGCATAGCGCTGGGCAGCATAGTTATCGATTAACATTTCCCAGGGCGCCTCTTGCTTGTTGGTAAAAATGCGTACTGCATAGGTGTCATTTGCATCATCTCCTACACGCAGCATGTTACCCATTATGTTGGTAAGACTACTAGGATTATCTCCTAGCTGTAAGTCGCGCCATTGAACTCTTGCCAGTGCCGTTACTTGGGAAATACGACCTTGGTCGTCAGTGAGAGTAAAACGGACGGTTTGTTTTCGGCTCACCCAATCCACAGCGATACGATCGAGCCAGTCGTTGGGGAAGGAGCCCTCAGCTCTCCAGCTGCTGCCCTTGGTCCACGAACGTGTAACAGAGCTCGTACGATATTCGCCAAAGGAAAGTTTTTGACGAATAAAGAATCCGCTACGCCCTTTCACAGGCATTTCCGAAGTAGGCTTCCATTCATCATTACTTAGGGCAATCATTGGTATAGGGCTGCAACCGCTAAGCATCACAATCAAGGAAATGGCAAAAGGGATTCTCATTAAATAATTTTGTGTGTTGCAAAGATGCGGACGAAGAAAGTATTAAAATAGGTGGTGTAATTGCTCTTCCTTGCTTCTAACCACTGTGTAAGTAGACAATTACAACCGATTATAGATTCCGATCATCTCAATCGCCGTTTCTGCAAACTCCTTTCCTTTATTCATACGATCCGAAAGAGCCCTGTCTAATGCTTGTTCCTCGTTTTGTGTAGTTAGGATACCGAAAATTATGGGAATATTCGATTGAGTACTAAGTATGCTTAACCCTTGCGTTACAAAGTTGCAAACATATTCATAGTGGTCCGTATCACCTTTTATAACAGCGCCAATTACAATGATGGCTTTATAAGCAGAGCTAGACATTAACCTTTTAGTGGTTCCAACCGTTTCGATGGCTCCGGGCACTTCAACTACCTTATAATCGACCCCGCTATTTTCGAGTGATTGCTTGCAGCTGGCCAGCAGCGCATGGGTGATCGGTTGGTTAAAATTCGATTTGACGATAGCGATCATAGCTTTTCGGTTAGTTGATGCCGACCAATAGTTTTCTTATCACTTAGATATTGTTGGTTGTGCGGATTAATAGAAGCGTGAATATTTTTCTGATCAAATGAAAATCCAGCTTGTTTTAGAGCGGCAATTTTTTGCGGATTATTGGTCAATAAAGTAAATTGATCGAGCCGCAGATAGTGTAGTATACTTATAGCTTCGGCATATTCTCTTCCATCAGCCGGAAAGCCAAGTTTTTCGTTAGCTTGGTAGGTGTTTAATCCCTTTTCTTGCCAGTGATATGCTGCGATCTTATTGCCAAGACCAATCCCACGTCCCTCATGTCCTTTAACGTAGATGAGATACCCATGTCCTGCCTCTGCCATTTGCTGAAGAGCACATTGTAGCTGCTCCCCACAGTCACAGCGTAGGCTGCCAAAAATATCTCCCGTATGACATTCACTGTGAATGCGAACAAGAGGGGTAGCATCGGGATTATCATTAATACTAATTAGGGAATGCTCCTGGCCAGTGGACTCCGAACGAAATACCCGAATGGTAAACTTGCCGTGTAAGGTGGGTAGCCCAGCCGTTGAGATCAATTTGCAGGCCGGAGCATTCTTAGCGTTATGTCTGGCTAGTTGTTCGATCGAGATCATCTTTAGCTGATGCTTCGTGGCAAACTTTCGTAGCCCCTCTCTTCGGAGCATTGTACCATCGACATCGAGTATCTCACAAATAATGGCAGCTTCGGGTTGTTGGGTCAGGCGGCATAATTCGACAGCTGCCTCCGTGTGTCCTTTTCGGACGCTAAGACCGCCGGCCACCGCTTGTAAGGGGAAAAGATGGCCTGGTGCACTAAAGTCTGCTGCTGTACTCTTGGGTTCTGCAAGCAGCTTGGCTGTTAGCGATCGGTCGGCTGCAGAGATACCCGTTGTAACACCATGCGCTTGAATGGCGTCGACTGAATTTAGAAAAGCGGTGGCTAGCGGGTCTTGTTGATTAGAGGCTACTTTGGTAAACTGTAGCCGATCAATAATGGAAGAGCCTAGTGCGACGCAAACAAGCCCACGACCTTCTGATATACAAAAATTAA
>CANGYW010000115.1 GCA_947458335.1 Chitinophagaceae bacterium
ACAGATCACTTTAAAAAATCTATTGAAGCGATTTTCCTTTCAGGGCCCCAGACACGGCCTGGTCCATGGCGCGCTCGGCATAAGGCCTGCTGATCTCGTTGAGCGCCTCGATCTGGCGTTGTATCAGATCTTTGTCTTCGAGTGTGAGGGATAGTTGTAAGGATTGCATAGCCTCTGCCGTTCGCAAGAGCTCTTCTTTTGATAACAGCGACGCATTTTTAGCAATAAATTTTTCTGTTTGACCCAGCAGCAATTCTCCTTCTGTTCTAGCCTCGGTAAGGGCTCTCTTTTTGATGTCATCCCCAGCATGCGTGATACTTTCGAGCAACATGCGCTCTACCTCGGCATCGGTAAGCCCGTATTGGGGTTTTACCTCTATGCTTTGCTCTACCCCACTGCGTAGCTCTTTGGCTCGAACGGTTAAAATACCATCGGCATTGATAAGAAAGCTAACCTCTACTTTCGGAAATCCGGCAGGCATACCGGGAATACCCTTGAGTGTAAACTCGGCGAGTTTGCGGTTATCGGCCACCAGATCGCGTTCGCCCTGAAACACCGATATACGCATGCTGCCTTGCCCATCCTTTTGGGTGGTGTATTGCCGACCAACTTTAAAGGGGATCTTAGAATTTCTCGGGATCAGCACATCCATTAATCCTCCCATTGTTTCGATACCCAATGAAAGGGGGGTAATGTCGAGCAGTAAAAGTTCCTTATTGTTTCCGGCTAATATATCTGCCTGAACGGCGGCCCCCAGAGCAACTACTTCGTCGGGATGCAGCGTATCGTTCAATGGCTTATCGAAAAAGGCGGCGACCTGTTGCTTGACCAATGGCACACGGGTAGATCCTCCCACCATCACCACTTCGTCTATGTCCTTGCTGGAGAGACCCGCGTCCTGCAGGGCTTTTTGACAGCATTGCAAAGAACGGTCTACCAGCGGAGCAACAAGTTCGTTGAATTGCTCTCTGTTTAGCGAAACAGATTGACCGGCTATACTTACAGAGGCGCTGGACTCATCTGATAATTTTCTTTTTACTTCTTCTGCCGCCAACCGTAGCGAAGCTAACAGTGTAGCGTTTTCTTGTAACGAAGTCAACCACGTAGGTTGTTTTTGCAACCAATGATCGACGATGGCTCGATCAAAATCATCACCACCGAGATAGGTATCTCCATTGGTGGATAGCACTTCAAAGATTCCATTGCTGATGCGTAACAGAGAGATATCGAACGTGCCGCCACCGAGGTCATAAACTGCAATTGTCTTTTGTTGCTGTGGGTCGGTACCCAGTCCGTACGCTAAACTTGCAGCCGTGGGCTCGTTGATAATGCGCAGCACATCGAGCCCGGCCAGTTTACCCGCATCACGGGTAGCTTGTCGTTGCGCATCGTTAAAATAAGCCGGCACGGTAATAACAGCCTTACTGACCGTTGTCTTGAGCATGTGCTCGGCTCTGCTCTTTAATTCTTTTAAGATATAAGAGGAAAGTTCAACAGGCGAGTAAAATCGATCTCCCATTTGAATCTTAACCAAGCTGTCTTGCTCTTCGTCGAGAATTTTATACGCGTAGTGTTGCTGATGATCTTTGATATCCTTGTAAGACTTACCTAAGAGTCTTTTGACAGAAAAAATAGTACGCTCTGGGTGCGTGCGCAAAAAAGGTCTGGCTTCCTCTCCTACCAGCAATTCTCCTTGCTCCCCAAAATAAACCAACGAAGGCACCAGCGCAAGACCGTTTTGATCTCGAAGCACAATAGGGGTACGACTATCCGGATGCAACAGAGCTACCAAACTATTGGTGGTACCCAGATCGATCCCAACGATCATTTCGGGTTGCTGTAAACTGCCGGTAGCGATATTGATTCCTATTTTGGGCATGCGTAAAAGTGCTGGTTGAATTGGGCGCAAATTTAACGCTTAATTGCCGGAGTAGTTCGAATTGAAAGAAAACGCATGACTAACCCGTAAAGTTATAGCTCGATGCAACGATTATAAAGGGGGTACATTACATTTGCAAAAACGATCTGCAGATGCACTTGCTCGATGAACTTAGCTGGAGAGGAATGATACACGACATCATGCCGGGCACGCGCGAACAACTTGACCGCGAGATGACGACCGGGTATATTGGATTTGACCCTACGGCCGATAGTCTGCATATCGGAAGTCTGGTGCCTATTTTGCTATTGGTGCATTTTCAACGGGCCGGCCATAAACCTATTGCACTGGTTGGTGGCGCCACTGGCATGGTGGGTGATCCCAGTGGAAAAAACGAGGAGAGAAATCTGCTTACGGAAGAAGTACTTCAACATAACGCTGCCGGCGTAAAAGCACAACTAGAACGTTTTTTAAACTTTGACCCTACCCTTGCCAATGCTGCTGAGTTGGTCAACAACTATGACTGGTTTAAAACAATTTCGTTTATCGACTTTTTGCGCGATACTGGCAAACACATCACGGTCAACTACATGATGGCAAAGGACAGTGTAAAGAAAAGAATTGAGGGAGAGACCGGCATCAGCTATACCGAGTTTGCTTATCAGTTGATGCAGGGATATGATTTTTACTGGCTTTATCAGCATAAACAGTGTAAACTGCAAATGGGCGGTAGCGACCAGTGGGGCAACATGACGACTGGTACCGAACTTATTCGAAGAAAATGTGGAGGCGAAGCCTTTGTATTTACCAATCCTCTTATCACCAAAGCAGACGGTGGAAAGTTCGGAAAAACAGAAGCTGGCAATATCTGGCTTGACCCCACTAAAACCACTCCCTATCAGTTTTATCAGTTTTGGCTAAATGCCAGTGACGAAGACGCCAAGAAATGGATCAGCATCTTTACTTTTTTACCCAAGTCTGCAATCGATGATTTATTGCAACGTCATCAGCAAGATGCAGCGGCAAGACTACTACAAAAGAAGCTGGCAGAAGAGGTCACCCGTTTTATTCATGGGCAAGAGGAATTAGAAAAAGCCATTGCCACTACCGAAAAGCTCTTTTCTAATCAGCAAGCTCCGGTTGAATCACTAAGCGAACAAGACCTGGCCTCGATGGAGGGGGTCGTACACATCCGCTTCTCCCATGCCGACCTACAGCAGGGCCTTGATGCGGTCAATTTCTTAGCACAGTCAGGAATCTTACCAAGCAAGGGCGAGGCTCGCAAACTAATCCAAGGTGGCGGCATCAGTATTAACCGAAAAAAAGTAGACAGCCTCGATTGGACAATCGATTCATCGCTCCTTCTGCATAATAAATACCTACTAGTACAAAAGGGCAAAAAAAACTACTACCTAGTCGAGGTTTACTGAGTTCTAAATTCTTTTAAAACCATTTGGGTAAAAACGGGGATAGCCCTATTTTTGCACTCCGCTATAAAAAGCGGCCGGATTGACCCATGGTGTAACGGTAGCACTACAGATTTTGGTTCTGTCTGTTAAGGTTCGAATCCTTATGGGTCAACAAAAAACCCGACACGTTGTGTCGGGTTTTTTTATGGAGAAGCGTACAAAGCTTGCTTTGTTAAGCTTTGACATAAAAAAACCAAAGCCCGCGTTAGCGGGCAGGGTTTTTTGTTGACTCCCCCCCCAGTGATCACTGAGCCCCAAAGGGGCGAAGTAATCCTGCAAGGGCATCACTGAGCCCCAAAGGGGCGAAGTAATCCTTGCCCGCATTAGCGGGCAGGGCTGGTAAACGCTCTAATCCCTTCTATAAACTGATCTAGCTGACGAGTGGTAGTATAAACATTGGGCGTAACCCTAATGCCGTTGATATTCTCCCATTGAATGGCCACTGTATGCACCTTACATTTATCGAGCAAGAACCGATCTAATTCGCCGGGCGTTTTACCCTCCACCGACATGTTACCTATAGCACAGGCCCACTTCGGGTCCATCGAGGTATGTAACTGAACCCCAGGAAGCGAACGAACCCGCTCCATCCAATAGTTTTTAAGATAGTGCAAGCGCTTTTGTTTGCGATCAATCCCCAGCATCTCATTAAACTCAATGGCCTTTCCGATCGCCTGTTCAATAAAAAACGGACGAGTGCCGAGAGCTTCAAATTTTCGGATGTCATCACTCTTGGGGGAATCGTTGGCAAACAGAGGAAAGATGCCACCAATCTTCTCTTTGCGCACATACAGCATGCCACTACCAATAGGGGCATAAAGCCACTTGTGCAAACTAGTGGCAAAGTAATCGGCCTCCAGATCGGGGATCTTAAAATCGAGATGTGCAAAACTGTGAGCACCATCAACAATTACTTCGATACCCCGGCGACGGGCTTCGCGCGCGATCTTTTGTACGGGCAATACCTGTCCGTTCCAATTGATAATGTGGGTAAGGTGAACCACTTTTGTTTTGGAGGTAAACGCATTTATATACTGACTAACTAAATAGTCCTCATCCTCCGAGGGCAATGTAAGATTAACCCAAAC
>CANGYW010000116.1 GCA_947458335.1 Chitinophagaceae bacterium
GAATTCTCCCTTATTGAACGCTTCGGTAGACAGATCGTTGATAAACGTATTGAACCCTTCGTCCATCCAGGCGTATTTTCTTTCGTTACTACCTACAATCATCGGAAACCACGTATGTCCAAACTCATGATCGGTTACACCCCAAAGCTCTTCGCCCATACTTTTTGATGAGCAAAAAACTATACCGGGATATTCCATACCTCCTACAATACCTGCTACATTGGTCGCTGCAGGGTAGGGATATTCGAACCACTTTTTAGAATAATATTCAATGGAACCCTTGACCATTTCGGTAGAGCGTTGCCATCCGTTTTTACCAATACTCTCTTCGGGATACGCGCTGATGGCCATTGATCTTTTACCACTGGGCAGGTCAATCTTGGCCGCATCAATAATAAACGCTCTCGAGGCTGCCCAGGCCGCATCGCGCGCATTAGTAATCTTAAATTTCCAAGTGAGGTTAGCAACCGCGGGTCGAGAGCTACTCTCGATTACTTCGCTGGCGCTTCGTATCATCACGGTGTTGTTAGAGGTAGCCGCCTGTTCCCATCTTTTTTGTTGTAAGGGTGTGTAGCATTCTTTGGGGTTGAGCAGCTCGCCCGATCCTACTATTATAATATTGGCTGGCGCTGTTACGCTAAAATCAATATCACCATACTCGAGATAGAACTCTCCTGCACCTAGGTAAGGCATGGTATTCCATCCTTGTAAGTCATCATAAACGCACATCCTGGGAAACCACTGGGCAATCTCATAGATCCAGCCCTGCTTGGTGAGCAGCCGACCCATACGATCGGTACCATACTCGGGAATATCAAATTGATAATTCATTTTTATGCGAATCTTCTCTCCCTTAGCCAGCGGATTTTTGAGCCAGACTTGCATGCGGGTATCGGTAATGCTTTGTTGGGGAGGTGCCGACCAAAGACCGGCTGATTCAGTTTGAAGATTGTTAATTTGATAGCCGTTAGTAAATCCACCATTGGCCCAGCGACCTCCTGCTTCGGTTGTGGTAGATGATGCACGGGAGTCGCGCTTATATATATTTTGATCGAGTTGTAACCAAAGAAATCGAAGGGCATCGTTGCTATTGTTGGTATACGTAATAATCAACTCACCCGTAATGCTATGCGTAGTGGTATCGAGCTTGCACTGAATCGAATAATCCGCGCGGTTTTGCCAGTAGCGGGGGCCCGGCTCTCCGCTCGCACTTCGCATGTCATTGCCGGGGTAAGGATAAAGCTGTGGATGAAAAGTCTCTCGGTGATCATAAGTAGATTGCGCCTGGGCTAGTAAAGAAATCGAGCAAAAGACAATAGTCATCAGCGATGCAAAACGAGTTAGCATGATCAGAATTTTTATATTAAAAATAAAGGCTCGGGGTATAGCTAAGGAAATAACTTTTCGGCTAGCGCAACACTTTCGGGTTTGCCCACATCTACCACATGGTCTTTGCTGTGTTCAAATCCATAAATGGGATAGTCGGCAGCTAATTTTAGATAGAGATCGGTGAGTGAGAATTTTTTTGCAAAGCCGTAACCCTGCATCAAATTAAACACACTGTAATCGAATAGTGCCACACAGCTATACGCAAAAGGTTGTAGCGATGCCGGGTTAATGGAGCTGATCGCGATCTTTTCTTCGCCGGTTTTATTATTGCGCCAACCGCAGAGTCGGTGAGTAGCATCCATAAGTAAGGAGCGCGAGCTCTCACGGCGAGTAATTCCAAAGGAGATAAGTGGCTGGTGCTGGTCGTGAAACTCGATCAGCTTACCAATATGCAAATTGGTAAGTATGTCGGCGTTGCAGGTTAAAAAAGGTTGATTTTCTTCAAAAAGCGGTTTTGCTTTTAAAAGCCCTCCACCTGTATCTAGTAGTTCGGCCCTTTCGTCGCTGATCAAAATATCTGAGCCCCAGCCTCTATTTTTTTCTACCGCTACTTCTATTTGGTCGGCAAAGTGATGCACGTTGATGACAACATTAAATATGCCGAAGCTCTGCAAGTATTCGATATTGCGCTGCAGTAAGCTCTTGCCATTGACTAACGCTAGCGCTTTGGGATGCTTATCGGTCCAGGGTTTAAAGCGCGTGCCCAGCCCGGCACAAAATATCATGGCACGTGTAATCATAACTATTACTTGGCTGCGGGAGTATTGATCCAGTTCTTTTCGTCTTGCACTACGTGATGCAATTTTACTTTTACCTTAAATTTATTTCGCAAGTGTCTGGCCATTTCGTCGGCGGCATATACGCTTCTATGTTGCCCACCCGTGCAGCCGAAGCCTACTTGTAAACTTTCGAAGCCTCTTTTAATATAGTCTTCGACCGTCATGTCGACGATATCAAAGACTGAGTTAAGAAACGAAGGCATATTGGTCTGTTGCTCTAAAAAGTCGCGTACCGGTTTATCGCGACCGGTCAGGGTCTTCATGCTCTCTACTCGACCGGGGTTTAAAATGCCCCTGCAATCGAACATAAATCCACCACCGTTGCCAGATGTATCGGGCGGATGTCCATTACGGTACGAGAAGCTATATACTTTTACCTCGAGCGGCGTAGCTTCCGTGGCTTGGGTAGGGGTAAACTCGGCAATTACTTCGTTGCTGGTGCAGATTTCCAATACTTTTCTGAACTCGGGTACTGCGATACCGACACTGTGTTGGCTTAAAAACTCTTTGAGGTTGCGCAGTGCCAGTGGAATACTAGTCAGAAACTGGGCCTTTCTTTCAAAGAGCCCTCTAAATCCATAGGCGCCCAGTACTTGTAATAAGCGAATTAGCACGTAACCATTATACTGGCTTTTAAATAATTTTCTGTCGATCTTACTATCTATGGTTTTTTCGAATGCATCCATGTACTCTTCTAGCAGGCGAAGCTTCCAGTCTGCCGAAAGATTGGCACGTGCTTGCCAGAGTAAAGAGGCCAGATCGTATTGTGGAGCCCCTTTCATGCCTCCTTGGTAATCGATAAAATGCACTTGGCGATCTTCGCTCACCATAATGTTACGGCTCTGAAAATCGCGAAATAAAAAGTACTGGTATTCTGTACGCGTCAGATAATTGCTGAGCGCTTCAAAGTCGTCGATTAGTTTTTGTTTGTCGTAAGGCCTGCGCAGTGCATCTAAAAAGTAATATTTAAAATAAAGCAGGTCGGCTAAAATGGCTTGCTTGCCAAATTCTTTGTTGGTAAGGCATTTGTTGTAGTTGAGGCCTTCATCTCCTTTTACCTGCAACTCAGCCAGGGCCGCCGTGGTCTTTGCAAAAAGTTGATAGACCTCTTCGGTAAAGCCTTTGCTCTCTAGATGATGGAGTAAAGAGGTATCCCCAAAATCTTCTTGTAAGTAGAATTGACGGTCTTCGCTAATTGCGAAGATCTCGGGCACTGCCAATCCTTTTTTCTTAAAGTGATCACTAAAATAAAAGAAGGCCTCATTCTCTTTAAGGTTGTTACCATAGGTCCCGATCACCGAGTCTTGAGGGCCTCGCAACCTAAAATACCTACGTTCGCTGCCGCTTTGCGGAAGCACGTCAAGCGAGGTGGGTGCCACCCCTTTGTAGCGGGTATACAGGGCTGTAACGGCATCGATCCAATGCTGCATGTAACAAATGTAGGTAACCCCTGTGATTTCTGAGGGCTTTGGATACTAACACTCATTCGTTTTTTGTTAATTTTGCAACGTCTTGGTCCGGCCCATGCTCTATAGCCCCATCTTTCCGGATCAGCGCAAAACGTATGGCTCAATCTGAGGTTTCCAAGATCAGGATCGTAACGGCCGCCAGTTTATTCGATGGACATGATGCGGCCATCAATATTATGCGTCGCATCTTGCAACAGCAGGGAGCAGAAATTATTCATCTGGGGCATAACCGATCTGTTAAAGAAATTGTAGAGACTGCTATCGAAGAAGATGTGCAGGGCATTGCTATTACCAGTTACCAGGGTGGTCATGTGGAGTTCTTTAAGTACATGAAAGACCTGCTAGTACAAAATGGTTGTGGGCATATCAAGATTGTTGGCGGCGGTGGCGGTACTATCTTACCAGAAGAGATCGAAGAGTTGCATGCCTATGGAATCGACCGGATCTTCTCGCCCGACGATGGACGACGCTTGGGATTAGAGGGAATGATCGCAACTGTTATTGAGATCTGCAAACAGGCAAAGGCGGATTCTCTGGCTGGTTGCCCCATTGATCCACTTGGCGAAGAGCGACCCGTTATACATATTGCCCGCGCCATTAGTTTAGCCGAGAAAGGAGAATCGTATCAATCAGTGCTGAGCGATAAGCGTTTCGTTGCTGATGCC
>CANGYW010000117.1 GCA_947458335.1 Chitinophagaceae bacterium
CTCTTCCATCGGGATTAATACAAGGATCGATCATCACCACCATCTGGTCCAGCCACTCAGTGGTGGCTGCATTTTCTTTTACCAATTCGTACAGCGTTACCATGGATGCTTCGGTAGAGGAAGCCTCATTGCCATGCACATTGTAACTGAGCCATACAATAGCAGGATGATCCTGCTCTGTGGGTGCCATCTTATCAAGAGTCAGACCTGCCAGACGCAAATTATTGAGTCGGATCGATTCAAGCGAGGCAATGTGTTTAGGCGAGCTTACAAAAGCTACCACTAAAGGGCGACCCTCGTTAGTAATACCATAAGAGAGCAGCTTAACTCGGTCTGGAACAGCTGTCGCGACATGCCTGAAATAATTTTGTACTTGATAATGGGGTGTATGGCGAGTTCCCACCTCATACCCCAAAAAAGCAGCTGGGGAGAGTAATTGCGCTTGAATAAACCCAATGCAAAAAAAGAACAGCCCTATCAACAATCCTTTTTTAATAGTCATAACATGATCTTTATCGTGGCAAGTTAAGGTTTGTTTTCGTTTCCGTAGCTTAGCGATCTAGAAGAATTAACAATGAAACATCCTGCTTTTTTCTCGCTACCTGTTGCGTTGCTGCTGGTCTTGTTCGTAGGTCCTGCTACCCTGGCTCAACAGCAAAGCCCTTACGCCTACAAAATCGAAAAATCGCTGATCGCTACACGTGGCGCGGTGGTATCGGCCCATCCCCTAGCCAGTCAGGCCGGACTTTCCATTTTGCAGCTGGGAGGCAACGCCATAGACGCTGCCATTGCCACACAATTGGCGCTAGCAGTAGTTTATCCCAATGCTGGCAATATAGGAGGCGGAGGCTTTATGGTAGCGCAACTAAAGGATGGCAAACAACTAGCACTCGATTACCGCGAGAAAGCTCCGGCCCAAGCACATCGAGACATGTACATCGAAGCCGATGGAAGAGCCAACACCGATAAAAGTCAGGCAGGCCACCTCTCCAGCGGCGTTCCGGGAACCATCGCGGGTCTATTTGCGGCACATCGCCATGCAAAGCTCCCCTTTAAAACACTTATCGCTCCAGCTATAGAATTGGCAGAGAAAGGCTTTATAATTACAGCCGCAGAGGCACGCGGTCTTAACAACCTACAAAATGACCTAAAAAAATACAACACGCAAACACCGGTCTTTGTAAAAGACAGTGAATGGAAGGCCGGCGATACCTTGGTGCAAACAGATCTGGCCAACACATTAAAAAGAATCAGAGATAATGGTCAAGCCGGCTTTTACGAAGGCAAAACGGCCGAACTGATTGTAGCAGAAATGCAACGAGGCGGCGGGCTTATCACTAAAGCAGATCTTGTTGCCTATACTGCCAAGTATCGAGACCCTCATGTTTTTCAGTATAAAGAATACACCCTACTGGGCATGCCTATGCCTAGCAGCGGAGGCGTCTTACTCCATCAAATGCTAAAAATGATTGAGGACCGCCCAATAGCCGCTATGGGATTTCAGTCGCCCGGGTCGGTGCAATTAATGACCGAGGTCATGCGAAGAGCCTACGCCGACAGAGCGGCCCACATGGGTGATGCCGACTTTTACAAAGTACCCGTACAGCAAATCACTAATGCTGCTTATCTACAGGAGCGAATGAAAAGCTACAGTAACGAAAAACCGACTCCCAGCAACGAATTACAACCAGGTACCGCCGTGGGAACCGAAAGCGAAGAGACCACGCATCTGTCGGTTATTGACCAAGAAGGAAATGCAGTGGCCGTCACCACTACTCTCAATAATTCGTATGGTAGCAGAACCGTAGTGGGCGGAGCCGGTTTCTTACTCAATGACGAAATGGATGATTTTAGCATAAAACCAGGTGTGCCCAATATGTTCGGAGCCGTAGGTGGCGAGGCCAATGCCATCCAACCTGGCAAGCGCATGTTAAGCTCCATGGCCCCTACCCTGGTGCTAAAAAAGGGTAAACCCTATATCGTAGTGGGAACCCCTGGTGGTACGACCATCCCAACACAGATCTTTCAGACACTGGTCAATATTTTAGAATTTGGTATGAGCCCGCAAGACGCCGTTTATAAGCCCAAGTTCCACCACCAATGGTTACCCGACGAGCTGGTTGTCGAGAAAGGCTTTTCGGAAACAACCAAAGCCGCGTTACAAAAAATGGGTTATTTATTCGGTAAAGAGCGAGGCGGAATTGGCCGAACCGAACTGATAATGGTACGACCGGATGGCAGCTTCGAAGCCGTGGCAGATAGAAGAGGAGACGACTCGGCGGCCGGCTATTAGAACCATCATAGCAAGCCTGGTCCTTATAGCAAAGGTGTAATAATTAATGAGGCAAGAAATACACCCCCTTGATTATTTTAGCGTAAAGCCCTCCAGGAATTTTGTATTAAAGTCGCCACTGCGAAAGCGCTCGTCTTGCATTAATTGCAAGTGAAAAGGAATTGTGGTCTTAACACCTTCTATTACATATTCACTCAGTGCACGATACATGGTCTGAATCGCTTCTTGGCGTGTTTGCGCTACCGTAATCAGCTTTCCAATCATAGAATCATAATAAGGAGGAATCACGTAGCCGGCATATACGTGACTATCTACTCGTACCCCATGACCCCCTGGCTGATGCACCACGGTGATCTTGCCGGGCGAAGGACGAAAATCATTATAGGGGTCTTCTGCATTGATACGACACTCAATTGAATGCATCTGCGGGTAATAATCTTTTCCTGAAATGCGATGACCAGCCGCAATGAGTATTTGTTCTTTAATTAAATCGTAGTTGATGACTTCTTCGGTTACGCAGTGCTCTACCTGTATACGCGTATTCATCTCCATAAAATAGAAGTTCCGGTGCTTGTCGACCAGAAACTCAATGGTGCCCACGCTCTCGTAATTGATGGCTGCCGCTGCTTTTTTTGCGGCCTCGCCCATCTTATAGCGAAGTTCCTCGGTCATAAAGGGCGAGGGAGACTCCTCTACTAATTTTTGATGACGGCGCTGTATAGAACAATCCCTTTCACTCAAATGACACACATTGCCAAACTGATCGCCTGCTACCTGTATCTCGATATGACGTGGCTCCTCAACAAACTTTTCCATGTAGATACCATCGTTCTTAAAAGAAGCCAAAGCCTCGGCCTTTGCCGTGTCGTAAGCTTTTTCTAATTCTGCCTCTTCCCAGACAATTCGCATACCCTTTCCACCACCGCCGGCGGTTGCTTTTAAAATAACAGGGTATCCCATATCGCGGGCAATACCCTTTGCCTCATCTACACTTTGCAATAATCCTTGCCCTCCAGGTACCACCGGGACACCCGCCTTAATCATAGTTTCTTTAGCCGTAATCTTATCTCCCATCGAGTTGATCATCTCGGGTGTGGGGCCTATAAACTTTACGCCATGCTCGTTACAAATACGCGCAAACTTGGCATTCTCGGCCAAAAATCCGTACCCCGGGTGAATGGCATCGGCATTGGTAATCTCGGCTGCCGCCATAATGTTGGGAATATTCAGATAAGATTCACTGCTCTGGGGGCGACCGATACATACAGCTTCATCGGCAAATCGCACATGTAAGCTGTCTCGGTCGGCCGTTGAATAAACGGCTACGGTCTTAATACCCATTTCGCGGGCAGTGCGGATAACACGAAGCGCGATCTCGCCGCGGTTGGCGATCAGAATTTTTTTGAACATGGTAGAAAGATTTTGCCTTAGGCAGGCTCTACTAAAAACAAGGGCTGGTCGTATTCAACGGGAGAGGCGTCATCTACCAAAACTTTTACAATGCGTCCCTTTACCTCACTTTCGATCTCATTAAAAAGTTTCATTGCCTCAATTATGCAGAGTACCGAACCGGGAGCAATATCACTGCCCACGTCTACTAGGTTGGGTTTATCAGGAGAAGACTTACGGTAGAATGTACCAATCATAGGGCTTTTAATGGTAATCAAGTTGTCTGCAGTCGCGGGAGCCGCTTTGGGCTTCTCGGGAGCAGCAGCCGAGGTAGCAGGGGCAGCGGCCACTGGCGCTACGGGTGCAGCTGCCATAGCAGGGGCAGCAGCTACAACATGCTGAACAGGCTCCTCCTTTTGTTTGACCGTTACCTTAAAATCCTTTTGCTCGATGGTCACCTCTCCGATGTTGGATTTGTTGACCATTTTGATCAACTCCTGAATCTGTTTAAAGTCCATGCCTTTCAATTTTTAAAATTTTAGGTTGATGATCAGGTATTCTCTGGCCGCTAAG
>CANGYW010000118.1 GCA_947458335.1 Chitinophagaceae bacterium
TGATAATCGGCGCCACTCACTACAACATCAGCCGTAAACACACCCGATGAACTTACCACTTGTGTTATGCGGCCTTTAGACCCTGAAGACTTTCGTTTTGCTCCCGAAGCGAGACCTTTTGCAGTAGGAGAAGTGGCAGACTCTACAGTAAATGACTGTACGGTTTCGTTGAATTTAAACTCAACCCCCAACTCAAGCGCCAATTGATACATAGCCTCGACCACCGCGTACATACCGCCCTTGGGGAACCAGGTACCTCCCTTGATGTCGGCATAGTTCATGAGAGAATAGAGGGCAGGGGTATCTTGAGGCAATGCTCCTAAAAACAACACCGGAAATTCCATCAGCTGGCGCAACCGAGGATGCTTAAAGTGATGGGCCACGTGTTTACTGATCGACGTCAGCAACTGTAATTTGAGCGCCCCGCTAATCGTTTCCCAATTCATGAACTCGGTGAGAGACAGACCGGGCTTTTGCACAAAACGACCCATGCCCACCTCGTATTTGACCAGGGCCTCTTTTAAATATTTTTCTAACTGAGCACCGCTACCGAGCTCGATACGTTCAAAGGTTTGTTTAAGGGTTTCGAAGTCGGCCGCCAGATCGGTATATCCTTCTTCCCAGTACACCCGATACGAAGGATCGAGTCGATCGAGCTGGTAGTAATCGCTTACCTTTTTGCCGAACTGCGCAAAGTAGCGCTCAAAAACATCGGGCATCCAATAAAAGCTGGGGCCCATATCAAATAAAAAACCATCGGCCTTAAGTTGACGAGCACGCCCACCGGGACCGGCATTTTTTTCGAGCACGGTTACCTTCCAGCCCGCCTTGGCCAAAAAAGAAGCCACAGACAGACCGGCAAAACCACTTCCGATCACTAAAGCAGAACGTTGTGTAGTCACCCCGTAAAGTTAAGCCCGTTGAATTTGTTCTTTGAGCAATTTGCGGGCAAAGTGAATGCGGCTCTTGATGGTTCCTAAGGGTTCGCCAAGGGTATCGGCGATCTCATTGTATTTGTACCCATCAAAATAGAGCAGAAAGGGAGTTTTAAAGATCTCGGGCAAGTTGCGAATAGCTGCTTGCATTTCTTTTAAGCGCATGCCTGCTTCGGCGTCGTTATTGACAACCGGCCCGGCATTGTTTAACAAATAGTCATTGGCCGAATTATCAAAAATGGTCTTTTGCTTTGCCTTGCGCCTATAATTATTAATAAAAATATTGCGCATTATGGTAAAGAGCCAGGCCTTGATGTTCGTGCCGGCGTTATACTTTTCGCGGTTGGCCAATGCCTTGTACAAGGTCTCTTGAAAAAGATCGTTGGCCGCCTCGGAGTCGCGGGTAAGATTGATGGCGAAGGGCTTTAAGAAGTCTGCATTATGCAGCAAAAGCTGATTGAATTCTACCGTTGACATTTTTGTTTAAATTAGTGAAACGCTAAGTTAAACAGAATAAGCCGGCCAAGCGTCAGAATTGTTTAATATTTTATTAAAATTTTTGAACAGGTAAAGTAAAGAGCAGAAAAAAATCAGCCTTTATCAACTTAAAACATTATAAACCAATAAAACAAAAGGAAAAACTAGCTTACCTGCCCACCCGGTTAACCCACCTTGTTGATGGACACCAGCTTGGCCTTTTGTTGGTCGAGCTGTTCGTAGACCGAGTTATTAGAGATAAACTCAGGCACCAGCTCTTTCATTTTGGCGACCATATCGAGATGTCGCGAAGCGTCAGCAGCCAGGGTAAACAGTTCTTGATAGACCTGCTCTAGCGAAGCAATGGCTTCTGTGCCCGTTTTTGCAATTAGTATTTTTTGATGATGGGTAGGCAGTGTATTTTCTGCATCATTCAATAACTCTTCGTACAATTTTTCGCCGGGTCTAAGACCTGTATACTTGATCTCAATATCGATACCAGGCACCATGCCAGATAAACGAATCATCTTTCTGGCCAGATCGACAATGGGTACCGGCTTACCCATATCAAACACGTAGATCTCGCCCCCATTACCCATAGAGCCTGCTTCGAGCACCAGCTGTGTCGCCTCGGGGATCGTCATAAAGTAACGGATGATGTTGGGATGCGTAACGGTAACAGGACCGCCTTTTGCAATTTGCTCACGAAAACGAAGAATTACCGAACCATTCGAACCAAGCACATTACCAAAGCGAGTTGTAATAAATTTAGTTTGCTGAGCAACAGCCGCAGATAATTGTTGCACATAGATCTCAGCCAGTCGCTTCGAAGCTCCCATTACATTGGTCGGATTAACGGCCTTATCGGTAGAGACCATTACAAAGCGCTGCACCTGGTAGCGAACCGAAAGATCGGCAATCAGCTTAGTGCCGGCTACATTGGTGAGAACAGCCTCGGCAGGAGACTGCTCCATCATCGGTACATGCTTATACGCCGCTGCATGGTAAACCACTTGCGGATGAAACTCTCCAAAGAGTTCATTCATCCGGTTAGGGTTGCGCACATCACCTAAGAAAAAAACAAGTTTTACCCCGTTACTAATACCGGTCAGCTCGAGCTCTAGGTCATGCAAGGGCGTTTCTGCCTGATCGCAAACCACAATAGTGGCGGGTTGAAAACGAAGCAGCTGTCGCACAATCTCTGAACCAATAGAGCCTGCACCCCCTGTTACCAACACACGCTTTCCTTTAATTTGGCTACTAAGTGCTGTATGATTGAGTTGAATGGGATCTCTTTCGAGCAACTGCTCAATACGAATAGATTGAAGTTGCTTTTTGGTAAATTGACCGTTGATCCATTTTTCTAGAGGAGGAACGGTGAGCACTGTAACGTTATACTCCAGACAGATCTCTACTAACTCCGCTTTACGAGAAGGAGGCACCGAAAAAGTAGAGATAACCAGTTCGTCTATCTGCTGCGATTTAAATAACCCATCGAGTTCTCTATAATCGATAATCTTAACGCCATCAATTACCTTACCGGACTTACGGGGATTGTCATCTACATAGGCCAATACCTTTACCTTGCTGGCCGGATCGTGTTCCAATACTCGTTTGGTGGCTAGTCCGGCTTCGCCTGCACCATAGATTACCACGAACTTGGGGTCAAGCTTAAAATTGCGCAAATACGTAAAGCCGTATTTTACAATAACGCGGTAAGAAATAAGGCCCAAAAAACTAAATAGCGAGTAGATAATAAGGGTGGCAACCGGCATGCTAATAAAAGTGGAGCCATTTACCAGGGTAACAAAACTCAAAACGCCCAACATTACCACAGAAACCAGCAGCGAAAGAGAGACGCGTATAGCATCTTGAACACCCGTGTAACGCACAATACCGGCGTAACTTCTAAAATTGAGAAAGACCAGGGCGTTAATGGCAGAGAGTACCAGCAGATTGGTGTAGAGCTCTTGAAAACTAATCGACGATAAATTGAGATTATGCCCGATCAGATAGGCGAAGATCATACAGAAATTGCAAACCGCGATGTCGATCAAAAAGATGATCCAGCGAGGCACAATATTGATCTTCTTCAGCATAAGTAGTCTCTACAAAGATTAAACTATTTTTTCAATCGTAAAACTACTTTCTATCTAAACGCTTGAACTAAAGAGAAATATCAATGATTTGACCATAAATTTTTTAAGAGTATTACCTTAATATGCACGCTCATCTCCTTTAATCAGGTTAACGATGGTCTGAAAAATAATTTGGCAATCGAGCCAAAAACTCCAGTTTTCGATGTACCAGAGGTCAAAAGCCACACGGCGGCTCATCTGAAGCGGAGATTGAATCTCGCCGCGGCTTCCGTTAACCTGTGCCCACCCGGTAATACCGGGTTTTACTAGATGACGCATCATGTAATGCTGCACTACATCCTTAGACTCCAGCGAGAGTGGAATTGGATGAGGCCTTGGCCCCACCACACTCATATCGCCCCTAAGGACATTAAAAAACTGCGGCAGCTCGTCTAAGCTGGTCTTACGTAAGAGTCGTCCCAGTGCTGTTACACGATCGTCTTGTCGAGCAGCCTGCCTAAAGGGCTCGTTACTGTGGTGCCCGTTATGAATCATTGTCCGAAACTTATAACACACGATCTTTTTGTTGTTAATACCCCACCTATCTTGTCTAAAAAAGACTGGGCCTCTCGAATTAAGTTTAATCAGCA
>CANGYW010000119.1 GCA_947458335.1 Chitinophagaceae bacterium
CTTACGGGCATAGTTCAATGGCAGAATAGCGGTCTCCAAAACCGTTGATGGGAGTTCGAATCTCTCTGCCCGTGCAAAAACAAGGAGTATGAACAAGATCACTACTTATTTAAAAGAAAGCTATCAAGAGCTAACCGAAAAGGTCACCTGGCCTGCTTGGTTGCAGCTGCAACAGTCTACCATGATTGTGCTCGTAGCTACACTGGTCATCACCTTTATCGTGTTGCTAATGGATTTTGCAACCGGTAACGGACTTCAGTTCATCTACAAACAATTATTCTGATGGAAGCGGTGAGTACAACAACAGAAAGCCTCAGCCCTCAGGCAGATACCAAGTGGTATGTGCTTCGTGTCATTAGCGGCAAAGAGAAGAAGGTAAAGGAGTATCTAGATAAAGAGATTTCTCGTGGAGGATGGAGCGAGATCGTTAAGCAGGTATTCTTGCCTGTTGAGAAAGTTTATAAAGTGGCTAGCGGAAAAAAGGTAATGCGTGAGCGTAACTACTATCCAGGCTATGTGATGATCGAGATCAAAGAAGGGAAGCTCAGCGACGACCTGCGTGATATTATCAAGAACACTACTAACGTAATTCATTTCTTAGGAAAAGAAAATCCAATCGCCCTGCGCAAAGCCGAAGTCAATAAAATGCTCGGTAAGATGGATGAGATGAGCGAGGCCGGTGGCATGAGTATGGTTGAGCCCTACATTGTGGGCGAGACCATCAAGATCATCGAAGGTCCTTTCAACGATTTCAATGGCGTTATCGAAGAGGTTAACGATGAAAAGAAGAAACTTAAAGTCACCGTTAAGATATTTGGAAGAGCCACTCCTGTTGAGCTAAGTTACATGCAGGTAGAGAAGCTGAGCTAAGGATACTGGACACCTAACTTGTAAAGCCTTGGCAACCGCCGGGGCTTTATTTTTTATAAGTCATAGACGATCAATTAAGTAGGGAAGGGGTAAAAAATAAGTTCCAAGGCATTGCCATACCGACTTTTTCTATTAGCTTTGCCGCCCCAATCAGTTCTTTTTTACGAGGAATTTGGGAGTGCTGTCTTAGGCAGCACGCTTGAACCAATAAATCTAAAGACATGGCAAAAGAAGTATCCGGCTTCGTGAAGCTGCAGTGCAAGGGTGGCCAAGCCAACCCCGCACCTCCCATCGGACCTGCACTGGGTTCTAAGGGAATTAACATTATGGAGTTCTGTAAGCAATTCAATGCTAGAACGCAGGACAAACAAGGGAAAGTTCTCCCCGTACTCATTACCGTTTATTCAGACAAAAGTTTTGACTTTATCATCAAGACACCTCCTGCTGCTGTTCAGTTGTTGGAGGCTGCCAAGATTCAGAAAGGTTCCAAGGAGAGCAACCGTTCTAAGGTGGGTAAGGTGAACTGGACCCAGATTAAGGCCATTGCCGAAGACAAAATGCCCGATCTCAACTGCTTTACCGTAGAGAGTGCCATGAAGATGGTTGCTGGTACGGCGCGCAGTATGGGGCTGAATGTAGAAGGTAAAGCTCCCTGGGAAAATTAATGTTTACGTCAAAAAATTGAATCATGGCATTTATCAGTAAAAAAAGAAAAGTGGCCGATACCAAGGTTGACGCCAATAAATCATATTCTCTTAAAGAAGCATCCAGCCTGGTTAAACAAATTACCACTTGCAAGTTCGATGCCTCTGTAGACTTACACATTCGTTTGGGAGTCGATCCTAAGAAAGCCGATCAGGCCATTCGTGGAACTGTAACGCTTCCGCACGGAACCGGTAAGACTAAAAAAGTATTGGTGCTTTGCACACCCGAGAAAGAAGCCGAAGCCAAAGGTGCCGGTGCCGATTTCGTAGGGCTTGAGGAATTCGTTACTAAGATCGAAGGCGGTTGGGTAGATGTTGATGTCATCATCGCTACGCCCAGCGTAATGCCTAAAATTGGTAAGCTTGGTAAGGTTCTTGGACCTCGCAATCTGATGCCCAACCCTAAAACCGGAACGGTTACCAACGATGTAGCTTCTGCTATCAACGATGTAAAGGGTGGAAAGATCGCCTTTAAGGTAGACAAAGTGGGTATCGTTCACGCTTCGATTGGTCGCGTGAGCTTTGCACCAGAAAAGATTGCTGAGAATAGCCAAGAGCTGCTCAATGCCATCATCAAGGCCAAGCCCTCTTCTTCGAAAGGTACATACCTCAAAGGCATCAGCATGGCCTCTACCATGAGCCCCGGTATTGCCATCGACACCAAAGCCTTTATCAACTAATCTGGTGTTCGGTAAACTAAATTGAAAAAAGTCAAAACGCTAATAAAATGACTAAAGAGCAAAAAAATGAAGTGATCGAGTTGCTGAAAGGTAAGTTCGCTCAGTACAACAACTTTTATGTAACCGACACCGAATCCCTTACCGTGGAGCAAGTAGGTAAGCTTCGTCGCGCCTGTTTTAACAAACAGGTAGAGATGAAGGTGGCCAAGAATACCCTTATTAAAAAGGCGTTGGAATCGCTAGACAGCGAGAAGTACGCTGGTATGTACGATTCATTGCACAAGGTGACGGCGTTGATGTTCTCCGAAAATCCTAAGGAGCCTGCCATGATCATCAGTTCTTTCCGCAAGGAGAGCAACGGAGAGAGGCCCGTTTTAAAAGCCGCCTTTATCAATGGCGACATTTATAGCGGCGACAACCAGCTTAAGGCCCTTACGCAGATCAAGACGAAGAACGAACTGATCGGCGAGGTGATCGGGCTGTTGCAATCTCCTGCCAAACGCGTGTTGGCGGCTTTGTTGCACCATCACGAAAAGCAAGCGACAGCTACTGCCGAATAATTCGGTAACGGGTGATGCGCAGAAAGTAGCGCAAAGCTCAGCACACGATTTTAGCTGGTCAAAAAAGACCAGTCAAAATAAAAACCCAGGCCTGAGGGTGTTCCGAAAGGATCGAACAAAGGCAAATTTTTTTAAAACCGCCGTTGGAGCTTCAATGCAGTGAAAACGGTAAAAATTTAAATCAAATGGCTGATGTAAAAGCACTCGCTGAAAGCCTGGTAGGTCTGACAGTGAAAGAAGTTCAAGAACTCGCTGATGTTCTGAAAAACGAGTATGGAATTGAACCCGCAGCTGCTGCTGTAGTAGTAGCCGGCGGAGATGGTGGTGGTGCTGCCGCTGCCGAGGAAAAGACTGCCTTCAATGTAATTTTGAAGAGCGGTGGTGCCTCAAAACTTAACGTTGTTAAGGTGGTAAAAGATCTGACCGGACTTGGACTGAAAGAAGCCAAGGATATGGTAGATGGTGCACCCAAGACCGTTAAGGAAAACGTTTCTAAAGCTGAAGCAGAAGATATCGCTGCTAAGCTTAAAGAAGCTGGTGCCGAAGTGGAGATTGCTTAATTATCTCTTTACTTGCATACAAAAGGCTCTCCCATCGGAGGGCCTTTTTTTTGCGACTGATATTGTGCATCGTTACTCTTCTTACGTTAGAGCTCTTGCGTTACTAGGCTTGCAGTTACTCACTTTTGTTACCACGCTCTGTTGTGGCTATCCCATTGACCTGAACATAAGGCAGCAGTCGACGAATGGTTGCAGTGTCAAGCGCGATTATCTTTTCGAGTTCGCCGACGGAGACAAAAGGTCCATTGGCTTCTCGGTACCGGATAATAGCCTTTGCTTTTTCCCAACGGAGGTAGGGGTGTTGGCGCAACGACTCTAGTGTGGCTGTGTTGAGGTCTATCTTTTTAAGGTGGTTCTCTTCTTGGCTAATTTCGATAAGCGGTTCTAGGAAAGTAAAGAGGGAATCATCGATCCCATACACCTCCCGTAGTTGCGATGTGTGGTAAAATCCTCCCAACTTATTGCGGTAGCGGATAATACGTGAGGCCAGTACCGGCCCTATCCCCGGGAGCTTCTCCAGCAAAACTGAGTCAGACTGATTCAAGGATAGCGCCTTGTATGTTCTGTGAGACGGTTTTTGGTATGCTTGCTTGGTCTTTTGTCCTGTATCCGTGCTAGAGCGGGGCCAAGACCGAGGCCAAGGTCGAGTAGTGCTATGCATAGATCTGTCGCGATGAGTCCGTACATCGTTGTAGGAATCGGTCTCAAAACGGTTTTTTTGGGTCTTGTACGAGCTTGGGAA
>CANGYW010000120.1 GCA_947458335.1 Chitinophagaceae bacterium
AAAGCAGTGAGCGCTATTTGTAAAAAACACGGCATCCCATTGTTTATCGATGCCTGTCGCTTTGCCGAGAATGCCTACTTTATCAAAAAAAGAGAGGCCGGCTACGCCAATCGCTCTATTGAGTCGATTGCACAAGAAATGTTCTCGTACGCGCAGGGTGCAACCATGAGCGCCAAAAAAGATGCCTTTGCCAATATTGGGGGCTTTTTGTCGCTGCACGATGAGAAACTAGCCATGGAGTGTCGCAACCTGCTCATCATTACCGAAGGCTTTCCAACCTATGGCGGATTAGCCGGCCGCGATCTAGAGGCAATTGCCATTGGCCTAGAAGAAGTAATGGACGAAAATTATCTGCAGTATCGAATCCGCAGTATGGAATACCTGACTGAGAAGTTAATGGCAGCAGGTGTTCCCGTTATGCAACCTGCAGGTGGGCACGCCGTATACCTAGACGCAAAAGCTTTTCTGCCCCATATTCCAGTCGATCAATATCCCGGGCAAGCCTTAGTGTGCGCCCTTTACACCGAAGGTGGTATTCGTACTGTCGAGATCGGCTCGCTTATGTTCGGTAAATACGATGCAAACGGAAAACTGATACCGGCTCCCCTCGAACTAGTTAGATTAGCCATTCCTCGCCGCGTGTATACGCAAAGTCATATCGACTATGTAGCCGAAGTAATTATAGAGGTCTATCAAAAAAGGAACGACATAAAAGGACTTTGCATTACAGAGGAGGCACCGTTGCTTCGCCACTTTACGGCCAAGCTAAAGCCATACTGATTGTAGGTTAGTTCGTGAAACGACAATACGTCAACAAACGTTACAAGGCTTCGTTGACCAACTCCCTTAGACGGGCAATGGGCACCCGCTCTTGCTGCATAGAATCCCGATGACGAATAGTAACAGTCTGGTCTTCTTTGGTCTGATAATCTACCGTTACACAAAAAGGAGTTCCCAGGGCGTCCATGCGGCGATACCGCTTTCCTATGGAATCTTTTTCTTCGTAAAAACAGCGAAAATCTTGTTTACAGTTATTGATAATTTCTTGTGCGATCTCGGGCAGACCATCTTTTTTATTCAGCGGCAATACGGCCATCTTGATGGGAGCCAGTTTAGGCGGAAATTTCAATACTACTCGGCTATCCTGTTTGTCGGGGGTACTTAAGTCTTGCTCTTCGTAGGCATGAGAAAGTACTGCCAAAAACATTCGGTCTAGCCCGATAGAGGTTTCCACCACATAGGGAATATAGTTTCCAAAGGGCTTTCCCGTAGCTGGATCAAGGTCGTTATCGAAATACTGTTGTTTCTTTTTACTGAACTCCTGGTGTTGACGCAAGTCAAAATCAGTGCGGCTGTGAATTCCCTCGAGTTCCTTGAACCCAATGGGAAAATCAAATTCAATGTCGCAAGCTGCATCAGCATAGTGGGCCAGCTTGACATGGTCGTGATAGCGATACTTCTCGGCCGGCAGTCCTAAGGCAAGGTGCCATTGCAGGCGCTGCTCCTTCCAATAGGTATACCACTGTTGCTGGGTACCGGGCCGAACAAAGAATTGCATCTCCATTTGCTCGAACTCCCGCATTCTAAAGACGAATTGACGGGCCACTATTTCGTTACGAAAAGCTTTTCCGACCTGGGCAATACCAAAGGGCACTTTCATTCGCCCGGTCTTTTGCACATTGAGAAAATTTACAAAAATACCCTGGGCGGTCTCCGGACGCAAATAAACTTTGTTATCCTCCTCACCGCTGGTGGCCCCAAATTCGGTAGCAAACATCAAATTAAACTGACGAATATCTGTCCAGTTGCAGGTGCCGCTAACGGCACAGCTAATACGATTTTCTTCGATAAGTTTTTTTACGCCCGCAAAATCATCGGCAGCCAGCATGGACTCCATGGCCGACACCAGTGTAGCCGCTTCCTTTTCTTGACCGGCTGCTTTGAGGGTTTCGGCATGCGCCTCTATTAAATGATCGACCCGGTAACGCTTATTGCTGTCGCGGTTATCGATCATCGGATCATTAAAATTATCAACGTGTCCACTGGCCTTCCAAGTGGTCGGGTGCATAAAGATGGCCGCGTCGATGCCCACTACATCCTCGCGTAACTGGGTCATGCTCTTCCACCAATGGTCTTTGATATTTTTCTTAAGCTCGCTGCCCATTTGGCCATAATCATACACCGCCTGCAGCCCATCATAGATCTCACTGCTGGGAAAAATAAATCCGTACTCTTTGGCATGCGAAATAATCGCCTGAAACAGTTGGGTATCGTTGGCCATAGGCTGCAAATATAAACCCTAACGGGTTAGTGTAATTTTTGGTTATTGTGATGCCGGTCTTTATCGCGGGCTGTTTTTTTCTCGATGCTCTGTTGCAGGGCCTGGGTCAAATCAACACCGGTCTGGTTGGCAATGCAGAGCAGTACCCAGAGCACATCTGCCAATTCCTCGGCCATCTCTTTTTTGGTGTCGGAGGCCTTAAAACTTTGATCGCCATACTGTCGAGCCATCAGTCGGGCCAGCTCTCCAACTTCTTCTGTTAAAATAGCCATGTTGGTCAGCTCGCTAAAGTAACGAACACCATAGGTATGGATCCATTGGTCCACCTGTTGCTGGGCTTGCTGTATCGTCATACGATTTATTTAGTATTATGCTTGCGTTTTTGTGTTAGTTGTTGGTCTAGCTTGATAGCCTGGTTCATTATTCTTGCTTACCACTCTTATTCTTTTTGTTTTGTATCGAACCAAATAGTAACGGGGCCATCGTTGCATAGCGACACCTTCATATCGGCTCCAAACACACCGGTTTTTAATCGAGGGCCCAGCTCCATGCGTAGGCGGGCAATCATCTGCTCGTAGAGTAACACAGCCTGCTCGGGTCGCGCCGCTTTTATAAACGAAGGCCGATTACCTTTTTTGGTAGCCGCATGTAGGGTAAACTGGCTGATCAGTAAGACCTCGCCGCTTATTTCTTGCAACGAACGATTTAGCTGACCATTCTCGTCATTAAATATGCGGAGTTGCACAATTTTTGAGGCCAGCCAGTCGATATCTTCTTGCTGATCGGCCGTCTCTATACCAAGCAATACCAGCAAGCCAGTACCCACCGTTGCATGCACTGCAGAAGCAATGGTTACCGAGGCCTCGCTGACACGCTGAACTACCGCTCGCATAAATAAGTTAAATTTGATAGAGGTAAAAGTACAAATGAATTTTGAGCCCCTTATAAAGGAGATCCGGATTACAACCAGCCGAAGCGGCGGCAAAGGCGGGCAGAATGTCAACAAGGTAGAGACCGCTGTACTGGCCTCCCTAGACCTGACACAAACAAAAGCACTGACTGCGACACAGGTCGCCCTGGTCAGAGAAAAACTAACGAACCGCATCAATGAGGCCGGTTGTTTGCTAGTCAAATGCCAGACCCATCGCACCCAATTGGCCAACAAAGAAGAGGCCTTTCGAAAAATTAAGCAACTGATTAGCGGGGCGCTTAAACGAAAAAAACTACGCATCGCCACGGGGGTTCCCAAAGGGGTACGGGAAAAAAGAATAGAACAAAAAAAACAGCGGAGTACCATTAAACTAAACAGAAAAAGACCAAGAGGTCCATTCGAGGAATAGGAAGCAGGGATGAAAAGACCATTACTCTCATTGATCGTTTTACTGATGCTTGCCGCGGGAACTCCTCGGCTACTGAGCAGCTGTAACAAAGCCGTTGGGCTACGCACACTGACCCCTTACGCATTGGCAGTACCACCAGGGTTTCCCGCTCCGCTGTACAACAATGGCGAAAATCCGCTCAGCCGAGAGGGGATTGAACTGGGGCGTCGCCTCTTTTACGAAAAAAAATTATCTCTCGACAACCAGCACCCTTGTTCATCTTGTCACGAGCAACTATCCTCTTTTGGCACCTTTGAGCACGATCGCAGCCATGGTGTCAATAACTCACATACACTCCGTAATGCGCCAGTAC
>CANGYW010000121.1 GCA_947458335.1 Chitinophagaceae bacterium
AATCTGAAACATCCTGCAATTGATTCAAGAATGCGGGAGTGGGGTAGGTAATAAGCTCCACATCGGCAGCGGAGGCCGATCGACGTAATCGTTGCTCGATCCAGTGATCGATTGTATCGACATAGTGAATGGTCTTGATCTTATTGGAGGCCAAAGAACGGATCAACTCTTGGAGCTCTGCTGTTTTTTGACGGGCCTCTACATAATTCACCCTGTAGCCTTTTTGCTCTAGTGATTGTGCATATGCTTTCATGGATGCCCTGTGCAGTACGATCTTTTGCAGATGAAAGGGAAATTGGATAAAGAACAGCGACTCTTCGACAAGCCATACCGGTCTGTCTTTTTGCAAGGCAGGGTTTGCTTCGAAAAGTTGATGAGGAAAAATAAGGGTGATGGCAGACATACCAAGATGGATTAAACAAATGACTGGGGTAATTGTTCTTCTTCAAATCATTCTATGGAAACCATCAAGGGAAAACAGATCTTATTGACCGGTGCTACTGGCGGTATTGGTGCACAAACGGCCCGGCTGCTCGCCGCTGGTGGTGCCCGTCTTTTTATAACAGGTCGTAACGAAGCTAAACTAAGCGCGCTGGCTTCCGAATTGAATCTACCTTCTTCGCAGTATTACTGTGCCGAGCTATCCGATGAGGCTCAGGTACGAGCGCTCCATCAGCATTATTTTTCTGCTTTCTCAGGAGTAGATATATTGATTAATGCTTCTGGGGTGGGTATCATTCGTCCCCTCGAGCAGCTAACAGAGGCAGATCTAATGCAGAGCCTGCGTTCGAATCTGATTGCGCCCTTCTTGCTGGTCAAAGCTTTTCTACCGGCTATGAAAGAGGTAAAAAAAGGACTAGTTATAAATATTCCCGGGGTGCTTGGAAAAGTACCTATGGCCGGGGCTGCCGCCTATTGTGCTTCAAAGTATGGTTTGGTAGGCATGATGCAAAGTATTCGTGAGGAGGTTAAACGCACTGAGATTCGTTTTACTAATATCTATTTAGGAGGAGTAGACTCTGCCTTTTGGGATACCATTGACCTGCGCGTTCAGCGAGATAAGATGATACAGGCCGAAGAAGCTGCCCGTGCCATCTGGTTTCTTTGTCAGCAACCGGCCAGTGGGGTGGTTAGCGAGATGGTGCTTCAGCCCTTTAACCATCAGGCAATCTGATTTTTAGACGCCTAATCCGGCTTGCATCAATTATTTTTGCGCAGTCGAAAAGAGACACTCCTCTCTTTCGACGAAAATTGCTTGCCATGGCTTTATCTGATTCACCTATTTCGTTCGACAACACCGAGTTTGCCTTCGAATATAAATCGGATGCTGCTCTTCGGAAGGCTCGGTTTCTTTTTTCGCTCATGTCTTATCCCTGGTTGGTTGCTTTGGGAACCCGATTAACTCCTTGGGCCATTAGGGTGGGGCTTCCTATCAAGGGGCTTTTACGAAAAACATTATTTGCTCAATTTGTAGGGGGAGAAACCCTCGAAAGTACCCAAGCGGTAGCCGCATCACTCAGAAGTTATGGGGTGCAAGTAATTTTAGACTATGGCGTGGAGGGAAAAGAGGGCGAGGAAAATTTTGATAATGCTGTACAGGAGTTTAGTCGGGTCATCGATCATGCTGCTGTAGCCTCTATTCCATTTATGAGTATTAAGGTGACTGGTTTTGCCCGTTTTGGATTACTAGAAGCGTTGCATCAACTGATGTTGTCTCAGCCGGGAACTATCCTGGATCGTTATCAAGCCATGCTGAACCAGTTAGATCCCTCTGTTAAAGGGGAGTGGCAAAAAGTGTACGATCGTGTGCTGCATCTATGCACTCGTGCCGCAGAGCAGAGGGTAGGGGTGGCTATTGATGCGGAGGAGAGCTGGATTCAAGAGCCAATCGATGCTCTGGCGATGCAAATGATGGAGCGTTTTAATACAGATCGCCCTGTAGTATACAACACAATACAACTCTATCGCCACGATCGTTACCAGTTCTTGCAAGATTGTGCTGCCCTCTCTTCTTCTAAAAACTACCTGTTAGCCATTAAGCTGGTGCGCGGTGCTTATATGGAAAAGGAGCGTAAAAGAGCCTTAGAAAATGACTATGATTCTCCTATTCACGCCAATAAGCAAGCCGTAGATCGGGACTACGACCAGGCACTGCGTTTTTGTGTTGATCGACTGGAGCGAATGGCCCTAATCGTAGCCTCTCATAATGAGCACAGCAACCTGTTGGCCACAGAGCTGATGATACAGAAGGGTCAGCCCCTGCATCATCCCCACATTCACTGGAGTCAACTCTATGGCATGAGCGATAATATTACTTTTAACCTCTCCAAAGCTGGTGCCAGTGTTAGCAAGTATCTTCCTTTTGGTCCCATTGAGGATGTGATCCCCTATTTGATGCGACGGGCACAAGAAAATACCTCGGTTAAAGGACAGACCGGACGTGAACTTGGTCTTATTCAAAAAGAGTTGGACAGAAGAAGGCATTCCGCTTAATTTGCGGTATGCAACAGTATCACCAGCTGCTTCGGCATATTCTAGAACAGGGCGTGCAAAAGACCGACCGAACCGGTACAGGTACGCAAAGTGTCTTCGGGTATCAGTTTCGGTTTAATCTAGAGGATGGATTTCCGTTGGTGACCACAAAAAAGCTACATCTCAAAAGTATTATCTACGAGCTTCTATGGTTTTTAAAAGGCCAAACAAATATTGCCTACCTAAAAGAAAACGGTGTCAGCATTTGGGATGAATGGGCCAATGAGCAAGGAGAGTTGGGTCCTGTGTATGGAAAGCAGTGGCGCAGTTGGGAAGGAAAAGATGGAAAAGTGGTCGATCAGATTAAAGACCTTATTGCACAAATTAAAGGCAATCCCGATAGTCGTCGTTTGATCGTAAGCGCTTGGAACGTGGCCGATCTGCCACAGATGGCCTTAATGCCTTGTCACGCCTTGTTTCAGTTCTACGTGGCCAACGGAAAACTCAGCTGTCAACTCTACCAACGTAGTGCAGATGTTTTTTTGGGGGTTCCTTTCAATATCGCTTCGTATGCCTTGCTCACCCATATGATCGCTCAGGTTTGTGGCCTGGGAGTGGGCGATTTTGTTCACACGTTTGGGGACGTTCACATCTATAACAATCATCGGGAACAGGTATTATTGCAATTGAGCAGAGAACCTTATCCCTTGCCTACGCTGCAGCTTAATGCTGCGGTAAATGATATTTTTTCTTTTCGCTACGAAGATTTTTCGTTGCTCAATTATCAGCATCATCCAGCTATCAAAGCACCCGTTGCCGTCTGAGTAGAGAATAGTTTAATTTTATACCTAATTGTAACCGCATGCTCATTTCGCTGGTAGTCGCCGCCGCCTCTAATCATGCCATTGGGAAGGGTGGTACTCTTCCGTGGCAGCTGCCTGCCGATCTTCGACATTTTAAGAACATTACTTGGGGGTTGCCCATCATTATGGGCAGAAAAACATATGCTTCTCTGTCTGGGCCCTTGCCAGGGCGCAGCAACATTGTGCTAACCCGCAGCAAAGACTGGTCGCCGGCTAACGACCAAGTGACGGTGGTGGCTACGCCCGAAGAAGCTTTGCAAAAGGCTCGCTCGACCTATGCCAAGGAGGTAATGATAATTGGAGGCGGAGAAATCTATTCAATCTTTCTGCCGCTGGCCCATCGTATTTATATGACCCGCGTAGAGGCAGAGCCCGCGGCCGATACCTTTTTTCCGGCAATCGATCCACGGCAGTGGAAACTGCTTCAGCAAATACGGCAAGAGGCTGATGCCAAGAATGCATACAATTGCTCTTTTGAAATCTGGGAGAGAAACTAAAGCTCCTTATGAATTCAATTATAAATACTTGCATAGATTATCTTCAGTTTTACGCAAAGTCAAATCCGAGTAGTGGTCATGGTATTCATTCGCCTTTTGTATATTGTTTTACACGCGAGGT
>CANGYW010000122.1 GCA_947458335.1 Chitinophagaceae bacterium
GTCTTTCGCTTTAAAGAGACCCAGATCAACTATCATTGGCAAAACCTGGAAGCCATAAAGATATTAATGGACCAAAGCAGCCTACCTCACATTCAGGTCAAGCAGGCGGTGGCGGCTATTGACTCCCTACAAAAAGATATGCAGCGGGTGATGGTAATAGATACACTAAATATAGAGACAATAAAATAGGCTTACCCCTTTTTTTCAATGACCCACTGTCGGTAAAGTTGTAGTTGGCGCAAAACAAGATTTTCGCTAGAAAATCGTTGCCCAGCTTGTCGGGCATTTTCCGAAAGATCGGCATAAGATGTAAAAGAAATAGCTTTTAAAAGCGTAGCGCCTAGCGTTTCAGGCTGGCACAAAAAACCAGTAACACCATCGTTGATTAGCTCTCTACGAGTACCTATAGCATACCCAATTACAGGCACTCCGAGCTGGAGTGCCTCAGCAATGGTAAGCCCAAATGTTTCGTACCATAACGAAGGATGTATCAGATATCGAGACCTATCGATTATCGAAAGTGTTTCTTGTGGCGAACATAATCCCTTAAAAACAATTTGTGAGTAGTGCTCATATTTTTTTCTCAAAGGCTTTTCCAAAGACCCATTTCCTATTATGACTAGCGTCTCTTTGATATCGTATTCAACCCAAACACGAAGTAACTGCTCTACCCCTTTAGACGATTCTAATCGGCCAGCAAAAACAAAACCTTTTTTATCTACCGATGCACACTGTGGAATAACCGATACTCCGTTAGACTTTACAACCAACTGCTTTTCTGGAACCCCTTGGGCGACTACCCAGCTTTTTTGAAAAGAAGAAAGCACAATAAAATAGTCGATATACTTAGTAAAAGCCTTTTTCTTTATCATTCCCATAATCCATAAAGAGAGTAAGGACTGAAATCTTGAATTCCTGTAGCAACTATGCGCAATAGCATGCATGGAGTGACCAGAGGAAACACATAATTCACAAATTCCAAACTCTTTTCTGTAGAGCTCTGCTCCGACACACCACCATCTGTAATTATGGAGAGTATGCACAACCACAACCCCGGCTTTGCGCGCCGTCTTGAAGACAGAAAGAGTCAGCAAAGGGAAATAATTGTGTACATGCACCAGATGGATATTGTTGTTACGAATAATCCTTGCAATTTGGCGAGAATGCATAAACGGAAAAATAATTTGAAGCATTAACAACCAGGGAGCAAGACGAGGTGTTTGAACATGGTACTCGAAAACAGAGTCGGCCGGAAGTTGGCTTCTCAGAGCCTCCCTTTCCTGAAAAAAAACACTGTCCTCACCACCATAGTGACGATAGGAACAATGAACCAGCAAGATTTTCAGACTCATTTCTAAATTTATAAAGACCTGATGCCTTTATCTAAATTAAAGCTAAAGATAGCCTTGATTGATGATTCTACCTTCCTTTGACAACAAAATGAGGGAAGATCTAGAAAATTATACAAATGCCAATAGTTCGTAAATTCAAAGCATGAACAGAATCAAAGATCAATTATACCTCTCAGGTATACTCATTTTGTCTTTGCTTTTGACCTCATTCCAAGCCTACAGCCAACCCAACCAACTTCCTCCCCTAACCCGTATTCAGTTTTTGCAGGTTACCGGCGGAGTTGTTATTATTCAAGCCCAGCTAGCACCCTTCAGCGATACGCTACAATTTATTTTTGATACCGGTAGCAGTGGTATTTCACTCGACTCTACCACTGCCAGCCACCTCGGTCTTCGGCCCACCTACGATGGGTTACAAATACGGGGCATAGCCGGAGTTCGTGAAGTATCGCAATTGCGCAACCAAACACTTACCATTGGAAGCTTACTAGCCGATTCCCTTAACTTTTATATCAACGACTATAGTGTACTTACATCCATTTACGGTGTTCGAATAGACGGAGTAATTGGCTATGCCATGCTGAGTCGATATATCGTAAGTATTGACTATGAAAAACAATTTATGGAATGGTATACCCCTGGACTATTCCCATACCCCCGAAAAGGAGTTTTACTAAAACCGCAGATAACTAAATTACCGGCACACCCCTTGACGATCCAAGATCTCCAATCAAAAAACTACCCGATGCTAATTGATATCGGCGCCGGCCTTAACCTACTCTTCTCGGAGAGGTTCGCCAAAGAAGCTGGCGTCTTGGACCCCACTCGAAAAACTTGGATAACGTCTGGAGAAGGCATTGGCGGACAAATTGAATTACGATTAACACTGCTTCGAAGCCTTCGAATAGGCCCCTATCGCTTTAAAAAGATCCCCATTACTATTTTTGATGACAACAATAACGTAACCAACTATCCTCACTGGGCAGGTCTTATCGGCAATGATCTACTTCGACGATTTAATATCATTCTCAACTATCCAGCCGCAGAAATACATTTGCGACCAAACCGCTTTTATTATGATGAATTTGACTACGCCTATATCGGGATGGAACTTTATCTCATCGACGGTCGAATCACAATTGGATTTGTAGCTTCAAACTCGCCCGCTCAAGAAGCCGGCTTGGAAGTAGGAGATGAAATCGTTGCTATCAATAAAGTCGTAGGGGAAAAACTAGATGCATTTAAGGCAGAACTAGCCCATGCCCAAAAAAAAGTCAGTATAATTTATAAGCGTAACGGAAAAATAGAGACGGGCGTAGTCAAAGTAACCCGAATTAAATAGTATAATTTTGTAGAAAGCGCTTTTTATGAAAACCGGAGGATACCTTTTTTTACTATTTCCCCTGTTTACACTTTTTGGATTTCAATGTAGTAAAGAGGATCAAGCCGATATCTTTACCGGCAAAGTGGTACTCGAAGGAATTTGCGGAAGAACGGTTGTTGAAATAGTAGACGGAGACATGAGTCTTCTTTCCTCTGGCTCTTACGCTTCACGATGGATCGATCCTACCACTGGATCATCCTACGAAAATGCATTTATGATTGGAAATATCTGTCAAATAGAAACAACCCTCAGATCAGGCGATCAGTTTACATTTACTGTTCACGACCAGCCAAATAATTCATGTATTACCTGCTTAGCTTGGTCCGCTGCACCACAGGAACAGCTGGCTATTAAACTTCTTTCACCAAGACCTCGATAATATGCAGACTGTAAATAAACTCTTGCATATATCAATATAATAAAAATAGCCCCATCCAATAAAACGGTACAATTCCTGTTTATATTTGAGTTCAGTGTAACATCACAAAAAACCAGAACTTGAAGATTCAGTTTTACTACCTGTTTGTAAGCCTGCTTGCTGTTTTTTTCTTTCTTGTCATTATTACTAGAAAAAAACCGCTTTTTTACTACTTTTTTCTATTCAATTTATTGATCATCTCACTCACCCTCACCTCTAATTATATAGGCGCCCAAGGGCTCTTTCTAAAGTTTCCCCATTTATTTAGGATTGTTTCACCGCTACATTATCTTCTTGGGCCTTTTACCTACTTTATGGTTGTACTGGGTCTATACCCAGAGCGTAGACTAAAACCTGCTGATGCATTACATCTGCTTCCGTTTTTATTGCATACTGCTGAGCTTATTCCATTTTATGCTCAACCAACAGAACAAAAAATGTCATTTATTGCCGAACTATATAAGCCTGGCGTAAATCCTTGGCTCTTTAAAGATGGGCTTTTCCTTTCTTACAGAGACCATATTTTGATAAAGTTCACTATTATGGCAGTCTATATCACGCTGCTTTGGATATACATCTACCGATATAAAAATATTGTTAGCAAGCAATTTGACACAAAGAATAGCTATATTTTTTCGTTCCTTACATATGAGGTCTTGAATAAATGTGTTCTTGTTGCTGTCAATATCTACATCACCTTCTTTTATATCAATGACCTATCAGTTCTGCTACAGTTACCTTCTATACTTTTAATGATAGATATCTTAGCCGGCA
>CANGYW010000123.1 GCA_947458335.1 Chitinophagaceae bacterium
AGAGAGACACCCAGCACGGTAAAGTTTCTGTTTTTGAATTGCTGATACGCCGCAACAACCACCGGATTTTCCATACGGCAAGGTTTACACCAACTAGCCCAGAAATCTACCAAAACATATTTTCCGCGAAAGGAGCGTAAACTAATCAGCTTACCATTGGGATCAGGAAGACTGAATTCTGGAGCGGTCTGACCCGTCAAACCCTTAGAGGCTTGTTGTTGCTGCTTAATAATGGCATCAACAGCGGTTACACCCTGGTGAGCAGGAAACCGCTTGGCCAGTGATGTAACCATGTCGGCTACTTCGGTGTTGTCAAAGCCGCGAAGACCAAAAGCGGGATTACCGGCCATATTTTGATAATACCCTAAGATCATCATGGTGAGAGCCGGACTCTTACTAGTGGTTAACGTCGATTGAGTGTAGGCATACAGTGAGTCCGTTTTTTGACCCAGCTGTGAAGTTTGTGCCAGAAGTAAACTGTCTTGTGCAGGCGAGCGATCACCGGAAAGGGCCGTGATGCTATCGACTACTCTGCGCAATTCAAAGGCTTGCTGTAATTGCGTATTGAAGCGAAGCATATATTGTTGTAAGTTTTTGCTGGCCTCGGAGCCGTTGACCTCATATCGATCCGGAAATTCGCTATTTCCCGGTCCAAAGAAAATATTTAACTCGATATTTGACGCATCATTGATAATGGATGCGGCCGGGTACGATTGCTTACCGATTCTTAGGTTGTATATCTTCTCTTCGGAGGCAGCTGCTCGCAATGTGTAAGCACCTTCTTTATCAAGCACTGCCGAGTCTACCACCAGTCGTTGCATGGTAGCCATGGGTACCTCCTCTAAATAAACAGTTTGGGCACTGCCCCCCTTTATTTTTCCTGCTACAGAGAAGGAGTTGCTCCGATTATTTTGCCCGCAAGAGAACAAAACGATAAGGGCCAGTAAGCCCACATAAGATCTTTTCATGTGCTATAGTTTAAACAAGGGCCTGAACAGACGCTATTACTTCGGCAAGCTTAGATGCCTCTTGGCCGCCAGCCGTGGCCAGCGTTTTTTGCCCGCCACCTCCTCCTTTAATAAGAGGAGCCACTACATTCTTTATAATTGAATTTGCATCGAGAGATGACGACTTGGTAAGCTCTTCTGCAACACCTACTGCAACAAAAGGCTTTCCATCGATAAGAGCGGTCAGTACAGTCACTTGATTAGTGGCTTTTTCTCGCAGCTCCAAACAGCATTTCTTTAGCGCATCGGGGCTGGCCACCTCTACTTGCTCACCTATAAAATGCACCGTCCCTATTTTTTTCATCTGTCCCAATAGTCGATCGCGAAGGGCAACTATTTCTTTTTGCTCGAATTGCTCAAGTCGTTGACGAAAGGCCAGCTGCTCATGTTGTAATTGCTCAACGGCCTTCGTAATATCTTTTGGGTTTTTAAGTAACTCCCGCAGTGATTGTAAGGTTTGCGCCGTAGCACGAATATGATCGATCGCAGATTGTCCACACACAGCCTCCACACGGCGCACACCGGCAGCGACCGCCGATTCGGCTAGTAAAGAGAAAAGACCCAGCTCACCGGTAGCCCCCACGTGCGTACCTCCGCACAACTCTACCGAATAAGAGGGATCAGTAATTACGACCCTAACCTTATCTCCGTATTTTTCTCCAAATAAAGCCATAGCGCCCAGTTGTAGGGCTTCGTCTTTGGCCATGGTCTTGATGACCACGGGAATATTTTCTCTGATCTTGTTATTGACAATCGTTTCTATCTGCAAGAGTTCATCGGCTGTAACCTTCGCAAAATGCGAAAAGTCGAACCGAAGATGTGCCGACTCTACCAGAGAACCTTTTTGAACCACATGCGTACCCAGTACCTGGCGAAGGGCTGCATGCAACAGGTGGGTTGCTGTATGGTGTGCCGCTGTTTGATTACGTAATAAACCATTCACCGAAGCCGTGACTGTTTCTGTAACGACGGCGGGCATCTCGGCCGTATAATGAATAATTAGATCATTATCCTTTTTTGTATCGGTTACGGCAACGGCCTGCTCGCCGAAATGTAACCAGCCCGTGTCTCCTACCTGTCCGCCACTTTCGGCATAGAAAGGAGTTGCACTCAGTACCCACTGGTAGCCCTCTTTACCTTTAGCCGTAACTCTTCTGTACTTGAGTATTTGTGCCGTTGTTTGGAGTTGCTCATAACCAACAAACTGATTGGACCCCTCTTGTAACACCGTCCAATCACCAGCATCGACGGCCGTGGCAGCACGACTGCGATCTTTTTGTTGTTTCATCTCTAGCTCAAAGCCGGCCTCGTCTACGCGTAATCCTTGCTCGGATGCGATCAGTCGGGTCAGATCGATCGGAAATCCATATGTGTCATATAACTCAAAGGCGGATGCCCCTGCGATGGTACCATCTTTTGCCGATTGTACTATATCGTCAATGCGACGAAGCCCTTTTTCTAGTGTGCGCAAAAAAGCTTCTTCTTCTTCGCGCACCACGCGTGCTACAAAATCAACTTGTTGATGTAACTCAGGAAACACATCCTTAAACTGAGTAGCCAACACGGGTACTAATTGTGTGAGTAAAGGTTGACGATAGTTTAAGTATGAGTAGTAATAGCGGACGGCTCTGCGAAGAATACGTCTGATTACATAACCGGCACCGGTGTTGGAGGGTAGCTGCCCGTCGGCAATCGTAAACCCAATGGCGCGAATATGATCGGCAATAACTCGAAATGCAACCGCGATCTTAGTATCGGACCCATCATAGCGAACGCCAGAAATTTTTTCGGTAGTTGCAATGGTGCCACTAAAGATATCAGTGTCGTAATTAGACGTTTTGCCCTGCAGCACGCGCACTAAGCGCTCTAACCCCATGCCCGTATCGACATGCGTGGCAGGCAGGGGCTCGAGACTACCGTCTTTTTTACGATTGAACTGAATAAATACATTATTCCAGATCTCGATTACTTGCGGATGATCTTTGTTGACCAGGGTCTGACCAGGCACTTTTTTTCTTTCTTCGTCGGAGCGACAATCGATATGGATCTCACTGCAAGGCCCGCAGGGACCGGTGTCGCCCATCTCCCAGAAATTATCTTTTTTATTGCCAAAGACTATGTGATCGTCCGATAAAAGTGTCTTCCACTTTGAGAGTGCAATGGTAGAGGGCGGAATGTTCTCTTTGGCATCGCCTTCGAAGACCGTTGCATATAGTCGGTCTTTAGGGATCTTATAAACATCCGTCAATAATTGCCAGCTCCACTCGATGGCCTCGTTCTTGAAATAATCGCCAAAGCTCCAGTTGCCGAGCATCTCAAACATGGTATGATGGTAAGTGTCTACCCCCACTTCTTCGAGATCGTTATGCTTTCCGCTAACGCGCAGGCACTTTTGCGTATCGGCCGCACGCGAATAAGGTGCTTTCTTGTTACCCAGAAAATAATCCTTGAACTGGTTCATGCCCGCGTTGGTGAACATGAGGGTAGGATCATTTTTGACCACAATAGGAGCAGAGGGCACAATGGTATGTTCCTTAGCGGCAAAGAAATCTAAAAAAGCCTTGCGTATGTCGAACGAGGTCATCATGGGGGGTAAATGCTATATTTGTCGCTGTCGCAATGCTGGCAAAGGTAAGGCAATTTAAACGCAGCTACGCTTTG
>CANGYW010000124.1 GCA_947458335.1 Chitinophagaceae bacterium
CAAGTATATTTTAGAAGACCTGTTCAAGGGAGGCTCTGCCCTTATCGAAAAAGCTACGCTTGCCAACAATGGGCAACTTTCTCCTTTCTACGCGTACATGCGCAATTACGCGGGTCTCAATTGATCTTACAGGGCCAGATAATAATCTTTTAGCAGGTCGGTAAACGCAGTGCTATAGGAGCCCTCTGTACTTGTAATACAGATCTCTTTTTGATCGATTGCAATTGGCAGGTGCGTTGAACCGGTCTGTTTTCGCTGACCGGCTACCAGCATTCGGTGGGGCATTTGCCGCGCGTTGGTTCTTACGATAATTTTTTCAACTTTAGTTAGTTCGGCAGAGCGAAGCAGTGCCTCGGCCTCTTGCTCTCTGCGAGCGGGCAATAACAGAAAAAAATAACCGCCGGCCTGTAGATGTTGAGAAATGAACAAGAATAATTGCGATAGCGTGAGCGTATCATCATGAAAAGCCCAGTTTCTTTTTTGTACAGCGGCTTTTAGGTCATCTTGGTAAAAAGGAGGATTGCTAACGATAATGTCGTAAGGGGCCGAGGGTAAAAAAGTGGTTACGTCGGCAGTAACGACTTTTAATTGCGCCGCAGCACCCGCTTTCGCAATATTTTGCCGGGCCTGTTCTGCGGCCGGTGCGTCTATTTCAAGCGCTTCGATGGTACTAGTAGAATTTTTTTGATGTATCATCAGCGAGAGTAGACCGGTGCCGGCTCCTACATCGGCTATTCGAAGTGGAACCGAGCGAGCCTGAGACTGAGTAATGACTTTCTGGATGTAGTCACTTACCCAAGCGCCAAATAAGCAGGCATCGGTAGATACTTTCATGGCGCACTGGTCTTGCCAAATGGTAAATTGCTTGAACGAAAAATAGTCGTTGGCCATAAAAATTACCAAGTGGCTTTGGCAGTGGAGCGAAGATCGAGCGAGGCGAATTGCTTATCCAGGTATTTGTAGTAGCCTGTAATGGCGATCATGGCCGCATTGTCGGTGCAGTACGCCAACGAGGGTATGGTGGAATGGTAATGATATTGCGCAGCCATTTGCTGTATGCCGTTTCGTAGCCCACTGTTGGCCGATACGCCACCGGCCAGTGCAATGTTTTTAATGCCGGTCATCACCACGGCTTTTTTTAGTTTATGCAGCAAAATAGAGACGATACGTTGCTGAATCGAGGCGCAGAGGTCTGCCAGATTCGCATCTATAAAGGCGCGTTGTTCTTGGGGCGTGGCGATCAGCTCTGGGTGATACGCGTGGCTTTTTCCCGCATTTTGCAAAAAGTATAGAATGGAGGTTTTTAATCCGCTAAAACTAAAATCGAGATTGGCGATCTGGGGCTCCGGAAATACGAATCGATCGGCGCGACCTGTTTTAGCATACCTGTCAATTAGCGGGCCACCGGGGTAGGGCAGTCCCAGCAACTTGGCGCTCTTGTCGAAGGCTTCTCCCGCGGCATCATCAATGGTTTCTCCAATCACTTCCATATGAGTGGGGCTTTCGCACTTGACCAGCTGGGTATGTCCGCCACTTACCGTAAGGCATAAAAAAGGAAAGGCCATCGTGGGATGCTCGATCAGGTTAGCCAGCACATGGGCCTGCATATGATGAACCGCGATCAATGGTTTACCAAGCGAGAGGGCCAGCGACTTTGCAAATTGCCCGCCTACCAAAAGCGATCCAATAAGACCGGGACTTTGTGTATATGCAATGGCATCGATGGTATCGATCGATACGGTAGCTTTTTGTAGCGCCAGCTCTACTACCGGAACTATATGCTGCAGGTGCGCGCGCGAGGCCAGCTCGGGAACTACCCCTCCGAATTTTGCATGCACCGCCTGCGTGGCTATTTCGTTAGATAAGATCTTACCATCTACGCACACGGCAGCTGCTGTTTCGTCGCAAGAGGATTCTATGGCAAGGATACGAACGGGCACCACTGCAAAAATAACGAAGTTCTGCGGCCTCTTTTTATTTACTGCGAATGGCCACTACCGGATCCATCCGGGCGGCTTGTCGTGCAGGGATAAAGCCGGCAATGATGCCCACTATAATGCAGATGCCAATGGCCAGCAGCATATTGCTGGTAGATATAAACACAGGAAAATTCAATGCGGTGGTCAGTATCTGGGTAAGCAAGAAGACCAGACTCAGTCCTATTAGCCCGCCTATGATGCAAAGAAAAGAGGACTCTAATAAAAACTCTGTAAGGATGATTCTGCTTTTGGCACCGATCGCCTTTTTTAGTCCTATCTGGCTGGTGCGTTCACGCACAGAGACGAACATGATATTCGCCACGCCAAACATGCCTACGATCAGCGAAAGCATCGCAATGGCCCATCCGCCAATATTGACATTCACGAAAAGGTCACTGACCACCTTGCTAAAGTCGTTGATGTCATTGAGCGAAAAATTATCTTCTTGCGTGGGCGTGAGTTTTCTAACGGCACGCATGCTGCCGGTTAGTTCCTCTTTTAGTTTTGAGGAAGCCACGCCCTCTTTACCTTGTACCATAATTAGCGGGTCGGCCTTGAGTTCGTTCATTAGCATTCTGCCAAAGCGGTAGGGAATAAACACACTTTTATCGAATTCCCAGCCGCCGCCCGATAAAAAGCCTTTACCTTGTTTTTTGATGATGCCGATCACGAGCAGTTGTTTGCCTCGCAGCTCTATTATTTTGTCAACGCCTAACTCGGCTTGGCCAAATAGCTGCTCGGCAATTTCGCTGCCAATAATGCCCACATGCGCCCCGTCTTCGTACTCCCGGTCGGCAATGGCCCTGCCATATTCGATCTCGGTGGGTTGTATGTATTGAAAGTCCTCGTTGACACTGTGGGTGGTAACGCCACTGAGTTGTCGTCCGGCAAATTCTATGGGGTCGTTGATGCTGTTATGAAAAGCCACGTATTTGGCCATGGGGGTACGCTCTCTTATCTCCTGCACTTCTTGATAGCGGGGAGAGGGTCTATTCACAAATTTCCACCAGGGGTAATCGGGTCCACCACCACTGTATTCCCATTTGTCGATATAGATGGTGTTATTGCCAAGTGACTTGATCTCGTTTTGAATATTTTGTTCCAAACTATTGACCGTGGCCAGCACGCCGATAATGCAAAAGATGCCAATGGTGATGCCAAATAGCGATAAGAAGGTGCGGAGCTTGTTTTTCCATAACTCTTGTATGGCCATTTTGAAGCTGCTGACAATAATTTCTACAGTACCCCTGATCATAGTGCAAATGTACTGTCAATCGGCCGCCGGTAAACTAATTTTTGACAGACGGCCCTAAAGGGCTGCCACCGGCCATTCGGCAAGTGCCGCCGCCCCCTTACCTTTGCGGCGCTCTTATGAAATACCAGCACGAGATCGCCAAGCGACGCAGTTTTGCCATCATCTCTCACCCCGATGCCGGAAAGACCACCCTTACCGAGAAGTTCCTGCTGTTCGGGGGGGCCATTCAGGTGGCAGGTGCTGTCAAGAGCAATAAGATCAAAAAGCATGCGACCAGCGACTTTATGGAGATCGAACGCCAGCGAGGTATCTCGGTCGCCACTTCGGTCATGAGCTTCGAATACAACGGAACGCTCATCAATCTACTC
>CANGYW010000125.1 GCA_947458335.1 Chitinophagaceae bacterium
AGTAACCATTTTTTTTGGCCGCCGCGTATTTCTGTTGTGAAGAGAGGGCAAATTGATCTTGCTGTTCTCTTGAAATCGCATGGTGTGCTGCCACATTCTCTGCAGTCTCCCCCATGGTATAGGGATGATACTGCGCAGCCAGCGATGGATTGATAAAACGCCAGCCCATGGTCGTATCGTATAGCTGTGCACCGCGATCGAAAGGCTGCGCCGATTTGGCCATTACGTAGGGAGCCCTACTCATACTTTCGACACCCGTAGCCATAATAAGCTCGGCATCGCCCACCGCTATTTGGCGGGCTCCGTCCATGATGGCTTGTAATCCAGAAGCGCAAAGCCGATTGACTGTGGTGCCCGCCACCGAAATGGGCAAACCAGCTAAGAGGGCCGCCATTCTCGCCACATTGCGATTGTCTTCGCCAGCCTGATTGGCTGCTCCCGCAATCACCTCTTCGATAGCCGCCGGATCTATCGTATCGTTGCGTTTATGCAACGCACGCAACACAGTAGCCAGCAAATCATCGGGGCGCACCGCGCTGAGCGATCCGCCGTAGCGTCCCACCGGAGTTCGAATGGCATCCACCACATAAACTGGTTTCATAACAATGGTTTGATGGCAAATATCCGTTAAATACTTAAATCCCTTACCGGGCAGTTATCTTTGCATCACATGAAAAAGACGGCCGCAGAAAATATCAGAACCTGGAGCTTACAACAGATCGAACAGCACTTTGAGGCCAGGGGCGAAAAAAAATTCAGGGCACGACAACTCTATGACTGGATCTGGCAAAAAAACGCCCTGAGTTTTGCCGACATGACCAACCTGAGCAAAGAGATGCGTCAGCACCTGGGAGAGCAGTTCGTATTGCCAGCGCTAACCGTCAATGCCACGCAATACTCCGAAGACGGAACGATCAAAAGCCGTTTTATAACCTGGGATGGCCATGCCGTAGAAGGGGTTTTGATTCCCACCGAAAAAAGATTGACGGCTTGCGTGTCTTCGCAGATCGGCTGTTCACTTTCTTGTAAGTTCTGCGCCACGGGGTACATGGACCGCAAGCGAAACTTGCAATTCGACGAGATCGTCGACGAGGTGGTATTGCTTAACAAAGAGGCCCTTCAGCAACATCAAAAAAAGATTAGCAATATTGTGTTTATGGGGATGGGTGAACCCTTACTCAATTACAAACAAGTCTTGCTGGCCATCGATAAAATCACCTCTCCGGATGCGCTCGGCATGAGCGCTCGCCGCATTACCGTCTCTACCGCGGGCGTAGCCAAGGGCATTCGCCAATTAGGAGATGATAACGTTCGTTTTAAACTAGCCCTTTCGTTGCATGCGGCCAACGATCAAAAGCGCAACGAGATTATGCCTATCAACGAATCGAATCAGATTCGGACGCTGGTTGAAGCCCTCAATTACTTTTACAAAAAGACCGGCAACGAGATCACCTTCGAATATATTTTATTCGATCAGTTTAACGACTCACTGCAAGATGCCGAGGAACTGGTCAAGATCTACCGCCAGGTACCTGCCGATCTGGTCAACATTATTGAATATAATCCAATCGATAAGGCGCGATTCAGAAAACCCTCAGAGGCAAAAACAACGGCCTTTATGGAGTACCTGTCCCAAAAAAGAGTTAACGCCCGACTACGTAAAAGCCGTGGAAAAGATATTGATGCCGCCTGCGGACAGCTGGCCAACAAAGGGTAAAGCACCCGTAGGGTTAGTCATCCGCAGCGTAAGCCTCCCGTAGGCTGCGGCCTCGTTTTAAACCTTTCGATAGTCACCCAGTCTTAGAAAGGTAGGCCCGTCCAAAACTGCCTACCTAAATAGTATCTTATGAAATCGATTATCACTTTAGTTATTGCCACCGCTCTGCTTGTAACCGCCAACGCTCAAGACAGACCGGCTCCACACGACCCACGCCCTCCTTATCGTAACGACCAAAAAAAACAAGGAAATGAGTTGTTATTGCAACGACTGCAGCTTAGCTCCGCTCAACGCGAACAACTAAAAAAAGAGCAAGAGCAGGCACTCGAAAAAGTCTTGACTGCCGACCAAAAAAAGAAGCTCAAAGAAATTCGTCAGCAACAAGAGCAGCGCAAAGAAGAAATGCAAGCTAGGCAGCGACTGCAACTTAAAGACCGCTTATCGCTAACCGACGATCAGGCTTCTAAGTTGCAAGACCTGCAGAAAAATTTTATGGAGTCAATGAAAAAGAATCGCCAACAACTTGACCAGACCATCGCACAGCAACGCGATCGCGCGAGAGAGATGATGGAAACGCACCAGCAATCACTCAAAAAATTATTGAGCGCCGAGCAACTCGATAAATACAGAATGATGATGCGCGATAAAATGCGCGATGGCATGCAACGCTTCAGACAGCGCTCCGGTGGTGACTATGACCACCGACCACCCGCAGACAGAAGACCTCCGCTAGAGCGTAGAGCGCCAATAGAGCGTAGACCCGCCCCTCGCAACGGTACAGCCGCCGATGCGCACCCCGATACGCTGTAATTGACTTACCTTCGCTACGTACTGTTGAAAAACAGCACCCTTATATGAAAAAATCAACTACGCATCCCTTTACCAAGTTTGGGACCAAAAAGAGTAATGCTGCCATAAAAGAGCAGTTTAAGCAAGAAAAAAGAAAGGCCAAGAAAGAACGAGAAGCTTTTTTTGAACAAAAGAAAGCCGCCGAACGAGTAGCCCGCGGCGGTAAGAGCGCTGCTGATGTAAAAGGAAATTTTCCTAAGAGTCATCCGATAGTGACACCCCCCGAACGGATGCCACTAAATAAATACCTGGCCCATGCCGGAGTAGCTGCCCGCCGAGAAGCCGCCCTTCTTATCAAAAAGGGGTTGGTGAAGGTGAATGGCGCTGTTATGCTAGAACCCGGTTGCCGCATTGCGCCCCAAGACGTAGTTACCTACAACGGAAAAAAACTTTCTCCGGCTCGTGAGTATGTCTATATTCTCTTGAACAAACCCAAAGACTACATTACCACCACCGACGATCCGCAAGGAAGAAAAACCGTACTGGATATTGTCGGGCAAGCCACTACCGAACGTATTTATCCGGTTGGACGACTCGATCGCAATACCGCCGGTGTATTGTTATTGACCAACGATGGCGAACTGGCCCAACAATTGACCCATCCCAAAAATCAGGTCAAAAAGATTTACCAGGCCACCCTCGACAAACCACTTGAGAAAAAAGATTTTGACAGGTTATTACAAGGAATCGTGCTCGAAGACGGGCCTGCCGCGGCCGATGTGTTGGCCTATGCCGATCTCAAAGACAAATCGCAGGTGGGCATCGAGATCCACAGCGGTCGTAATAGAATTGTACGTCGCATGTTCGAGCACTTGGGCTACGATGTAAAAAATCTGGACCGTGTGGTCTTTGCCGGTCTTACCAAAAAAAATGTACCGCGTGGTAAATGGCGATTTTTAAGTGAGAAAGAGGTACGCGATCTCAAACATTTTGGAAAAGGCAAGTAATAACGAATGCAACTTTCCTCACTAATACTGGCCGAAACCGATCATTGGATTGCACTCAACAAACCCGCGGGGCTCTTATCGGTGCCCGA
>CANGYW010000126.1 GCA_947458335.1 Chitinophagaceae bacterium
CGCATCTTTAGTGTCAACTGGTTTAGAAAAGATGAGAATGGACAATTCCTTTGGCCCGGCTATGGACAAAATATGCGCGTACTCAAATGGATCGTCGGCCGCATACGCGGGCAGGTCTCTGCTGTAGAAAGCCCACTCGGATGGCGTCCCCGCTATAATGATATGGATTGGAAAGGAATGGAATCCTTTACCAAAGAAGATTTTGACCGAGTGATGATCATCGACCGCGAGCAGGGTAAAAAAGAATTACTGGGTCACGAAGAATTATTCGAACAGGTATACGATAAGTTGCCCAAAGAATTCTTTTTTATGCGAGAGCTCTTGCTTTCCGCTTTGTGGCGCTCCCCCGAAAAATGGGGACAACAACCCGAATAAGACTGAACTATTTAGTTACTTTGCCCCTAATTCAATCGTATGGGCAAAGACCAGGTTTTTCGCGACGAGATCGAAAAAGTCAGCGACTTTAAGTTCGGTGCTAATGTGGCCAGCGTCTTTGATGATATGGTCAACCGCTCCGTACCCTTTTATGGCGAGATTCAGCGCATGATGGCCGAATTGGCCGCCGATCATGCCCGCGAAGGCAGTTTTGTATACGACCTGGGTTGCTCCACCGGCACGACCATGATCGGTATGGATACCTTGGTCGAAAAATCCATTCGCTTTATTGGTCTCGACGATTCGCAAGAAATGCTCGACAAGTGCAAAGCCAAGTTCGATGAGATCAAATTCGAAAGGCCTTACGAATTGCGCTGTACCGACCTTAGTCAAGGCGTAGAGATTCACAACGCTTCGGTAGTGGTACTTTGTCTCACGCTGCAATTCGTGCGCCCTATCTGCCGCGAAAAACTAGTGCAAGACATTTGCAAAGGGCTAAATCCGGGCGGCGTGTTGATCTTGGTAGAAAAGATTCTGGCCGAAGAAAGCAATTTTAACCGCGACTTTATCAACTACTACTATAACTATAAAAGAAGAAACCAGTATAGTGAGCTCGAGATCTCGCAGAAAAGGGAGGCGCTCGAAAATGTGCTAGTACCCTATAAGTTAAGTGAGAACATCTCACTGCTGCGCGACCAGGGTTTTGCTTCTTGCGAAGTATTTTTTAAATGGTACAATTTTGTCGGACTAGTAGCCGTCAAACGATAATCGACTGACATGATCGCCATCGGAAATTTTTTCTTCAAATACCGTAACTGGATCTTTATTCTTTTTTATGCCGCCTTGTTCGTGCCGTCTATTCCCCTATTCAGTATGGCTAGTTGTGGGGCTCATTACTACTGGTGGCCAGTGATCCTTGGCTTACTCATTACCTGTACCGGACAAGGCATTAGAGGGCTCACGATCGGGCTGGCCTATATTGTTCGCGGTGGAAAAGAAGGTAAACCCTATGCAGACGGGCTGGTAACAGAAGGGATTTTTAGACATTGCCGCAATCCGCTCTATGTGGGCAATATCCTTATGCTCCTAGGAGTTGGCATACTCGCCAATTCTGTTTTTTACGTAGCGTTTATGATGCCGTTGTTCTCATTTATTTACCAAGCCATCGTACTAGCCGAAGAAGATTTTCTCAGAAAAAAATTTGGAGCGGGATTCGACAATTACTGTCGCGACGTAAATCGCTGGTGGCCTTCAATGCAAGGCATAGGCAACACGCTGCGCAGCATGGAGTTTAATTGGAAACGCTGGATCTTAAAAGAACATACAACTCAATTTATCTGGCTGTTGGGTATTTGTCTGCTACTGTTCGCCCCGCTACCCGTACTACGCTACCCCGAACTACTAACAGGATGCTCCATCGATCCCAAGACCCTGCTGAGCGCATTGATCGGCGCACTCGCATTGCTGTACGTGCTAATTCGGGTCCTCAAAAAATCGGGGCGCTTTACCGCCTGATCGAACCCTTTCGCCCCATTTTGGTTATTTTTGTATACTAATTAGTGGATTATGATCAAGACCGGAAACCCTATTATCAGCATTTACACCGAGATGACGCCCAACCCCGAGACAATGAAGTTTGTGGCAAACAAACTGTTATATCCCGGCAAAAGCGTTGACTTTCCCGATATAGAAAGCGCCAAACCCTCACCGCTGGCCACAGAATTGTTTGGCTTTCCGTTTATCAAAGCTGTTTTTATTGCGAGCAATTTTGTAACACTTACCAAAACCCCCGAAACCGATTGGAACGATGTAATTCCCTCGGTACGGCAATTTTTAAAGGACTATCTCGAAGAAGGAAAGGTCGTTGTTAACGAAGAAGAGTTGGCCACCATCAAGTTGTCAGGCAGTAACGAAGTGAGTGCCGACGATGACGATGTGGTCAAACGCATCAAGGAATTGCTCGACAATTATGTTCGTCCTGCCGTAGAAATGGACGGAGGCGCAATTCAGTTTAAAAGTTATGAAGCGGGTACCGTCAGTCTATCTATGCAGGGCAGCTGCAGCGGATGTCCTTCCTCTATGATCACTCTTAAAGCCGGTATCGAAGGAATGATGAAAAGAATGATACCCGAGGTAAAAGAGGTAGTGGCCGAATCCGAATAACCAACCTCTTTCCCTTTGTACTCCGATCTGATTGCAGCGCTTACCTCCGCCACCTTGCAGGAGTGGGCAGCCGTGATAAGTGGTATCGCCAGTGTCTGGTGTAGCCGACAAGAAAATGTGTGGGTCTATCCGCTCGGGCTTATCAATACTATTATCTACACCTGGCTCAGCTTTGTATCACACTTGCCGGGAGAAGCTGTTGTAAATTTTTATTACACCATCATGAGCATCTACGGATGGTATTGCTGGCTGCGTCGCAACGAAAACAACGAAAAGTGGCTACAGATAAGTTATAGTTCTAAACGCTACTGGACTGCACAACTCCTTTTTTTTGGCGTAACCTACCTAGCCTTGTACTTTTCGCTGGTCTATCTAAAAGAGAATTTTTTTGAGGGTGCCATTCCCTGGGCCGATGCACTAGCCTCAGCAGCCGCTTTTACGGGCATGTGGTTGATGACACAGAAAAAAGTAGAAAGCTGGTATTGGTGGTTGCTCACTAATGTAACGGCTGTTCCGCTGTACTACACCAAAGGTCTGGCACTAACCAGTATCTATTACATTGTGTTAACAGGATTAGCCCTTTCGGGACTATTTAAATGGAAAAAAATGGCCGTACAATCATGATAAAAAAAATTGTCATAATCGGACCAGAAAGTACGGGAAAGAGCACTCTTTGTAAAGAGCTGGCCGAGCATTACGGAACTGATTGGTGTCCCGAATTTGCCAGAAGCTTTTTGCAGCAGCATGGCACCGCTTATACGTTCGACGATCTGCTGACCATTGCTAAAGGGCAACTGGCGATCGAGGACCAGACGTTGCATCAACTCGAAGAAAAACAACGAATACAACAAGAAACGCACAAAATATGGCCCTTATTTATTGATACTGACATGTATGTAATGAAAGTATGGTGCGAGTTCGTCTTCAAGAAATGTCATCGCTTTATCTTGGAGCAGATCGTAAATCGTTCGTACGATCATTATTTGCTGTGCAATACCGATCTGCCCTGGGTCAAGGA
>CANGYW010000127.1 GCA_947458335.1 Chitinophagaceae bacterium
CTCCTGCGGTAAAGCACTGTTGCTTAGACTCTTTCTCAATAAGATCTAAGACGGCGGGCTCAAATTGTGAAAAAAGCTTTTTAAGGTTCATTCTATTTTTTTTGCAACACCAGCTCCATTTGCGAACTGCGGCTGCCTTTTATCAAGAGGTGCGTATGCTCAAAGTGTTGTTGCTCTAGCCATTGCCCGGCCGCTATCGCATTTTCGAAGCGAACAAAGGGATGCTCGATCTTATTAAAATCTCCTCCCACCAGGGCCACGCTCTCCCATTGGTATTGTGCAATTAGTGCTGCGATTAATCGATGCTCAGCAATACTCTCGTCGCCAAGTTCGGCCATGGCACCCAGCAATAATACTTTTTTATTGGCCTGTAAGCGAGCAAAATTTTCGATGGCAGCGCGCATACTGCTGGGGTTGGCATTGTAAGCATCGAGTATGATGGTGTTTGATCCCGCTTGTAGTAATTGAGAACGACTATTCGATGGCGTATACGCTTCGATGGCCGCAGCGATCTTTGGCAGTGGCACTCCAAAATGACTACCCACGGCTACAGCCAGCATTACATTGGCAAAATTGTAATCGCCGACTAGTTGGGTCTTAAGGGTGTAACGTTTATCTCCTTGTGGAGTATGGGTCAGCTGTACTTGTAAAAACGGGTTGTCAGATGAAAAATCGTTAGCTGTCGACACGTTGCCCTGCATGATCTCTCCCTGGTAATCGGCCTCGTGGCTGCCATAGGTTATGCAAGCAGTTATACCCTGGCTCATTTGGCGCAAGTAATCATAGTCCCACATTACAAAAGCAGTACCTTCTTGACTGCGCATAAAATCGAATAACTCACCCTTTCCTTTTTTTACGCCTTCTACACCACCGAACCCTTCTAAGTGGGCCTTTCCGCAATTGGTGATAATGCCATGTGTGGGTAGCACGTATTGGCAATAGCCGGCAATCTCTTGTTGGTGATTGGCGCCCATCTCTATTACGGCCATCTCTGCATCGGTACCCACCCGCAGCAGCGTAAGTGGTATGCCGATATGATTATTGAGATTACCCTCGGTAGTGTATGTTTTAAATTGGGTGGACAGCACGGCGTGCACTAACTCTTTAGAAGTGGTCTTACCATTGCTGCCGGTAATGGCAATAAAGGGGATCTTAAATTGTTGTCGGTGATGTTTGGCCAGTTGCTGCAGGGTTTGCAGCACATTATCTACTAAAATGGTTTTTTTGTCGATGTAGGCAGTGGGGTCATCAATAACTACAGCAGCGGCTCCGGCATCGATTGCTTGTTTGGCAAATGCATTACCATCGAAGCGATCCCCTTTTAGCGCAAAGAAAAAATCACCGGCTTGTAGTTTGCGGGTATCGGTTTGTATGCGGGGGTATTCTAAAAAAATTTGATACAGCTCGGTAATAGACATAGTGCAAATGTAAACAGGAGGCTATAAAAAAACCCTCCGAGTGGGGAGGGTTTAAAAGTATCTTGACAATAATTAGCGTTTTTGACGGCGGGTAGGAAAGAACAGACCCGTTCTTCTCTTGGGTCCCATCTCGGGGCTGCCCACGCGGTTCATAGCGCATCTAAATCCAATAGTGGCCGAAGACTGGTCGTCTTCTAAATGACGGCGGGTGCCGGGGCTTAACCAATAGGCGCGATCGTTCCAGCTGCCACCTTTATATACTTTAGAGCGCAGTGGATCAATCAGCGTCGACACACCATATCCATAACTGGCAGCAGAAAGAGAGTCACCATCTAAGAAGTCGGCTACGTTGCCTCGCTGGTAATTTCTTCTGTTGCGGGCATCGGCCTCTGTAACTTCTAACATTTTAACGCGCCCCATGCTGTCACGCTCGTAGCGGCTGGTCGGATCGAGGGTGGTAGAATCAGCTACGTAGAGCTTCATGAATTTATTTCCTCTAAAGGGGGCAGGCTGATCATCAAAGTCAAGGCTAGACAAAGCGCGATAGGTGTCCTCCACCCACTCACTCACATTACCGGCCATATTGTATAAACCAAATCCATTTGGATAAAATGATTCAACCGGTGCGGTATAAAAGGCGCGGTCATTCAATCCGCCAGCCACACCAGCATTATCTCCCGATCCACGTTTAAAGTTGGCATAGAACTGACCTTGCAAACTTCCTTTACGATTCTCGCGCAGTCCGTTTACATTCTGACCCCATGGATAGATCTGTTTGTTTGATTGAAGTTCTTCTCCGCGCTTTCCTTCTTTGAGGCTGCGGCGAGGGTTTTGGGCTACCAATCCGTAGGCGGCATATTCCCACTCGGCCTCAAAAGGAAGGCGGTATTCGGGGCTTACGATTCCAGATTCTACAGAAGGCAGCGTGGGGGTTTTACCTTTGCTGGGCTTCATGGCCTTGCCGGGAGGAGCTGTATATAATCCCAAAACATAAGAGCGGGTATTAAAATTATTATCGCCCTGTTGTGCGCCGGGTTTTAAATTGTTTTTGTTGATGTAGCCCTTTTCTACCAGGGTAAGTTCGTTATAGCGATCGGTTCTCCACAAGCAGAAATCTTTGGCTTGCTTCCAGCTGACACCCACCACAGGGTACATGTTGAAAGAGGGATGACGAAAGTATAATTCTACGGAAGGTTCGTTGTAGCTAAGTTCGCTTCTCCACACGAGGGTGTCGGGTAAAGCACTCTCTACGATTTTTACGTTCTCGGGGTCAGAGGGGTCAAACACTTTGGCCAGCCAAAATATATACTCACGGTAGTGTACATTGGCTACCTCGGTGCGATCAATGTAGAATGAGGGTACAGAAACCCGACGGGGAATATTGTTCCATTCGCCGATAACATCCTCTTCGGTCTGTCCCATGGTGTAGGTGCCACCTTCGACAAAAACAAGACCGGGGCCGTTGGCCTGGTCTTTGGCCTTGGCCACCTGAAAACCGCCTTTTTCGTTATAATTCCAGCCGGTTGTCGACGACTTGGGAGTTTTTTTGGCAAAAAGACCCTTGCCTTTGCACGAACTGAGCAAAGAGAGGGAGCCAACAAGCAGCATAAAAAGGCTAAAACGCAGATTATTAAGCATAATTCAATCGATTGGCCCATAAATGGGAGTCAGTGATAAACGTGCCCAACGGCTGGTTATTGCATAAGGGCACCGGCCTGCCGTAGGGGAAACGCGAATTTAAGTAGTTTGACTCAATAAGACCCGATGGGATTAATATTTTTGTATTCACACAACACTCTTGAATACAATTGGTTACGAGTGTATCCGTTTTTTTTGGGATTTTTTTTAAAAAAAGCCAAATTTTAACAATAAACTGGCATTTGCCGCGTTTATCCCAAATTACGGGTTCTCAGGACTTTTCTGAGGGCTGTACGGTTCAAAAGCCTCCCCAAACCAGTTGATTTCCAGAGATTGAAAAAAAATTGCTTTTGGGATGCTTTTTAATCAAAAACGCTATATTTACATCATTATTAAAAATTTTCTAATGAGACCAACTGCACTAAAACTAACTGCTGGTATCCTGCTTTTCTGTGGTTTAACCGCTACCGTAAATGCGCAGACCAACCCTATCA
>CANGYW010000128.1 GCA_947458335.1 Chitinophagaceae bacterium
CTGATTAGGCAGCCATGGCATACTGAGTATTGCCATTTGAGTTTTCGTATTCAGATTTAACTGCTAATTACGCAACGCAGTACATGCTTACACTTTCAAAGAACGATGCTGTCAAAACCAAACGCCCCCATTAACTATCGACCCCAGCCTAGCCAGTCATTGGCGTTAGCATAGATCATCAAACCCATCAAAATAGCCATTCCCGCCAGCTGGGCATACTCCATAAACTTATCGCTGGGCTTTCTTCTGGTGACGATCTCATAGAGCGTGAACATCACATGCCCGCCGTCCAGCGCCGGAATAGGCAATAGATTCATAAAGGCTAGTACGATCGATAAAAACGCCGTAATACGCCAAAATGATTCCCAATCCCAAGCAGTACCTGAGAAAATAGATCCCATGGCTTTAAAACCGCCCACGCCCTTGTAGGCACCGGTGTCAGGATCCAGAATTTTTTTGAATTGATCGATATAATCTTGCAATTCGTTTCCCGCTTTTTGTACCCCGGCAGGAAGAGCGGAGAGTAACCCGTAGCGTGTTACACTAAGCTGCAACCAGCCCAGACTATCCATCTGCTGGTAACTGTATCCGTAGGCTAAAAATCCAATACGCCCTTCTTGACTTACGTCAACAGGTAAGATCACCTCCTGCCCATTGCGCACTACGGATAATGAAACCGTGCGACCCTTGGCGGCCAATAACTTCTCTTGCAACTCGTCGTAAAAATCGAAGCGAACACTATCAACGGCTACGATTTGGTCATCTTTTCTAAGACCTCCGCGGTAGGCAGCCGTGGTATCAGGAACAAAAAAGGCAATAGCAGGTCTGCGCACCTCCAAAAATCCGCGTGAGTTGCGATTACGGTTTTCTACCAACTGACCAATAAGATCTTTGTCCATATTAATGGAGATGACTTGCTCTCCTCGCTGCAGTTGGACCTGCTGCCCCAGAATTAATTTTCGGCGTAGCTTCTCAAAATCAGCAACGGGCTCTCCGTCGATAGAGAGAATACGGTCTCCATTGCGAATACCCATTTTATAAAGTGTGCTATCGACCACATGCACACCATACTTCATAGAAGCCGTTGGAATTTTCTTATCTCCCCAAATCATCAGGATAAAAGAGTAGATCACAAATGCCACCAGCACGTTCATCACAACTCCACCGATCATAATAATAAGTCGTTGCCAGGCGGGCTTGCTTCGAAATTCCCAGGGTTGTGCCGGCTGCTGCAATGCGTCCTTGTCGAGACTTTCGTCGATCATACCTGCGATCTTTACATATCCTCCCAAGGGCAGCCAACCGATACCATATTCCGTATCGCCTTTTTTCTTTTTAAACAGCGAAAACCAGGGATCGAAGAAGAGATAGAATTTTTCAACACGACAACGAAACCACCGTGCCGTAATGTAATGCCCAAACTCATGAAGGATTACCAAAATAGAAAGCGACAGCAACAGCTGGGCTGCTTGTAATCCTACCGAAGACCAATTGATCGCTACTAGTGTCATACAGAAATAAGATCGACTAACCGGGTTTTCACTTTACTTTTTAGAGGTTGATCTGATCGGCTGCAAAGGTACGAGCCGCTGCATCGCTCTCAAAATAATCCTCGAGAGAGGGCTGGGCGATAAAAGGCACAGCCTGCATGGTTCGCTCAATAATTTCGGTCATTTCGAGAAAATTGATTCTGTTCTTTAAGAAGGCATACACCACAATTTCATTGGCAGCATTCATTACGCAGGCCAGGTTACCTCCCTTTTCGAGCGCCTCTTGTGCCAAAGCGAGATTTCGGAAAGTTTTAACATCGGGATCCTCGAAACTGAGGTTTCTGACCGAGCGAAAATCGTAGCGTGGAAAATCGTTTCTTATTCGCTGTGGAAATGCCAGCGCATACTGAATCGGCAACTTCATGTCGGGCAACCCCATCTGGGCCTTGATACTCCCGTCTTCGAACTGCACCATACTGTGAATGATACTTTGCGGGTGCACCACCACCTGTATTTGTGAAGCGCGCAGATTAAAAAGCCATTTGGCCTCGATCATCTCCAAGCCTTTGTTCATGAGCGTGGCGGAGTCGATAGTAATCTTTGCACCCATTGACCAGTTGGGATGCTGAAGAGCATGTTCTCTTTTTACATTGACAAGGTAGTTGGTCTTTCTTCCTAAGAAAGGACCGCCCGAAGCCGTCAGGATAATCTTATCGATCTTGTTGCGCGTTTCTCCTACCAAACACTGAAAGATGGCGGAGTGCTCGGAATCTACCGGTATAATGGGAGCACGGTTTTCGAGGGCCGTTCGCATAACAATGTCGCCAGCCACCACCAAGGTTTCTTTATTGGCTAAGGCCACAGCTTTGCCTTGTCGAAGCGCACAAAGTGTAGGCTTTAGTCCAGCGTACCCCACAATGGCTGCTAACATCAGATCATAGCTGTCTAGCGCGGCAACCTCTTCTAACGCCCGCTCACCGGCAAATACTTTTACCGATGTAGCGTGTAAGGCCTCTTTAACACGAGCATATTTTTTCTCGTCTCCGATCACCACCATATTGGGCAAGAAACGAAGCGCCTGGGCAATTAGCAGCTCGTCATTATTTTGCGCTGTAAGGATCTCTACACAAAAAAGGGCAGGATGGGCAGCGATCACTTCTAGTGCCTGAGTTCCGATCGATCCGGTAGATCCAAACAGTGCGATTCTTTTAGCTGCAGCAGGTTGATTCATGCAAAAATGAAATTAGGAAGTAACTATAAACGAAGTTAAGGCATCGGCCAGCTTTCTGTCGTTGCTGAGGCGAGGGACTTTGTTTTGTCCGCCTAGTTTTCCTACCGATCGCATATAGTCGATAAAGCCCCCCTTTCGCACCGTGCGTATTCGAAGAGGCGCTAATATATTTCCACTAATCAAATCGTTGTAGTAGACATTTTTTTGACAGAGCAATTCATTGATCCGAGCTGCCAACGCCTCGGTGTCCGAGGGCAACGGATCAAACTCAATGAACCACTCGTGATACGACTTAGAGTGATCGGCGCTTACTCGGGGGGCTACCGTAAACTCGGTAATCCCTACTCCCAGCTGTAATGCAGCCTCTCTGATGCAATATTCTACCTCCTCTCCTATTACGTGCTCACCGAAAGCAGATATAAAATGCTTGGTACGCCCCGTAACTACCAATCTATACGGATCGGTAGATACAAATCGAACCATATCTCCAATATCGTATCCCCAAAGTCCGGCATTACTGTTGATGATAAGGGCGTATTGCTGCCCCACTTTTACATCGGCTAGAGAAATGCGTTGCGGATCTTTTTTTCCCAGCTCCTCGGCCGGTACGAACTCAAAGAAGATGCCACTATTGGTATTTAACCAGAGACCTTCACTTTCTTGTGAATCCTGAAAGGCAAAGAAGCCTTCGCTGGCCGGAAACAATTCGATCGTATCGACCTTTCGGCCAATACTCTCCATCAACCGAGAGCGGTACGGTTCAAAATTCACAC
>CANGYW010000129.1 GCA_947458335.1 Chitinophagaceae bacterium
ACCCTAATTCGACTAATCGAAGAATACGACCTTAATCGATACACACTACTGGCGATGGGTAAGTCAATGCCCGATGCCTCACCGGCAACTTTACAAACTGAATCATCGCCGGTTGCATCATCGCCGGTTTCATCAGTGCAGGTTGAATCAAGGCAGATTGCATCAACCTCGGCTACCTATTCTACTGCTACTAGGTCTACACCCACTCTTTCCAACGCAACCAGTACTGGCTCTACCCCCAACGAGTCAGGCCAGCCTCTTACTGTTCAAAAAGAGGCGCAATATCCCTCAGGAATTTTTGAGAAAGACGGATGCCGGGCCGTATGGGTCAGGGCCGGAACCCCGTTTTTGGCCGTAGCAGATCAGTACAGAATTCCCCTTTCAAAGTTGTTTGCCTATAACGATATGGAGCCTGTTTTAGAGGCGCAACAAGACCTGGTAATTTTATTGGAGAGACGTGCCAATTCATCTGTTCGGTGGCCCCTTCGGAATAAAAGATCGCGTTGATAACAAGGGATGAGAGCAAGCCACTAACTTCGGGTAACGATTATAGTATGGAGCATATACGTGTACACGACAAAACCTTTGTTCCTTTTCTAACGGCTAATCAAATTAGCGATCGCGTGGCGGCAATGGCAGCCCAGATCAGTAAAGATTATCAGGGTAAGCGCCCCCTTTTGCTGGCGGTGCTCAATGGTTCGTTTATGTTTGCAGCCGATTTGTTTCGATTGCTGACCATCGAGGCGGAAATCAGTTTTATTAAGATTGCTTCTTACCAAGGTATGCGTTCATCCGGAAAAGTGGTGACTGCTATTGGCATGGAGCAGGACCTGAGTGGAAGGGCCATTATTCTTCTAGAAGATATTGTAGATACCGGAAAGACCCTTCATCATTTCATCCCTACGTTGCAGCAACAGCATCCGGCTTCCATTGCCATAGCTACATTTTTACATAAGCCCGAGGCCACGGTCTTTCCGTTGTCGTTAGACTATGTGGGTTTTAGCATACCCAATCGTTTTGTGGTTGGGTACGGGCTTGATTATGATGGTCTGGGAAGAAATCATTATCAGGTCTATCAACTAGCTGCTGAACCGACGATAGAAAGTTGACACTAAAGTCATCATCATACTTATGCGCATCTTGCTACTAGCCCTATTGGTTGGATGGTGGTGCAGTCCGCTGGCGGCACAACAGCAGACCTATTTTCGGGGCGAGGTTAGCGATGAGGCGGGTAATAAGCTTCAGCAGGTCTCTATTCGGCAATTGTCGACGGGTCTGTTGTTTAAAAGCGGAATGGGTGGACGCTTTGGCATTACGAGTAATGCGATCGTAGATTCTTTCTATTTTTCCTTTGTGGGCTATCAACCCCAAAAGTGGATAGGAAAGGCTGATTCTTTTTTGATGATTCGTCTTCGAGTACTTCCTCCTTCGCTTTCCAATCCCGACCGGCCTCGTCTTTCGTCTCGCACCACTAACATGAGCCGACAAGAGGAGCGCAGGGCTTATGTTGGCAACGAGACCTATAATTCGCTCGTCGAAAATCCCTGGATCAACACCATCCAGTATCCTACCACCGGGTTAGCCCTTAACGTTGATAGGGCCTCGTATAGCAATGTAAGGCGATTTATCAACCGATCTGCTTTTGTTCCTGCCGATGCCGTGCGAATAGAAGAGATGTTGAATTATTTTCCTGTTCCGGCTGCCGCACTTGCTCGCACGCAAGATACCGCTGTGTTTAAGGTGAGTTCTTTGTTAGGTCCTTGTCCTTGGAATTGGAATAACCAGTTACTGCAGGTGCAGGTAGCTGCCCGTCAACTCGATTTGGATACCCTCCCTGCGTCGCATCTGGTTTTTTTAATCGATGTTTCTGCGTCGATGGATATGCCTAACCGGCTTCCGCTTTTGCAATCGGCGTTTAGAATGCTTACCCAAAATCTTCGCGAAAAAGATACGGTATCGATCGTAGCTTATGGCGGTATCTCTGCGGTATTGTTGCGTGCTGTTAGCGGTTGCGAAAAAGACAGCATCTTAAAAGTAATTGATTCCCTAGTTCCCGGAGGAGCCACTCCCGGTGAATCGGGTATTCGGATGGCCTATAAACTTGCCAAGGATCATTTTATTGAAAAGGGTAATAACCGCATTATTCTGGCTACCGATGGCGACTTTAATGTAGGGCTCCGCACGGAGGAGGAACTCGATGATCTAATTAGTTCGCAACGTCTAAAAGGCATCTATCTGACCTGCTTAGGGGTAGGAATGGGTAATTATAAGGACTCTAAGATTCAATTACTCGCAGAGAAGGGTAATGGAAATTTTGCCTACATCGATTCGGAGCGCGAGGCAGAGAAGATTATGATGAAGGAGTTTGCCCAAACACTCTATACGGTTGCAGACAATGCCTATATGCAAGTAAGTTTTTCTCCGACCTGGATAAAGCAATACAGACTGATTGGTTTCGACAACAAGGCCACGGCTTTATTAGATTCACTCTCTTCTATTGAGGGAGGCGAAATGGGTTCGGGTCATACGCTAACAGCTTTATTCGAAATTACGCCCACCGAAAAATTAGTGGAGCTACAGCGAAGTCTTCGCGTAGATACCCTGGCTCACGTATTGCTGCGCTATCGATCTCCCGGTGATACGATTTCGCGACAGCAGCTATCGTATGTGCCCACTAACCAGGCGGTAACGCTCGACGAGTTGCGCGCCCATCAATTTACCGCTGCAGTGGCTCTGTTCGGCCAAAAGCTTAAAGAATCACCCGCTGTAAAAAACTATACGTGGCCGCAATTGCAGACATTGGCAGCGCAGGTAATCGATACCACCCAGCCCTTACAGGTCGAGTTCTCGCAATTAGTAACACAGGCGGCTGCTCGTTATGCGCCCAAAAAGAAAAAAGAGCGAAAAAAAGCCAGTGATTACTGAAAGAGGTCTTTGATTCGGTCAAAGAAATTTCGCTCCGATTTCTCGGGTTGCGGTGTAAAGTTGGGAGAGCCGCTGAGTTTTTCGAGAGTCGCTTTTTCTTCTGCAGAAAGTTGTTGTGGGGTCCACACACTGACTTGAATAAGTTGATCCCCTTTTTCGTAAGAGTTAACGGCTGGAAATCCTTTTCCTTTGAGTCTGAAAATTTTTCCGCTTTGCGTACCGGCCGGTATTTTTATCTTGGCTCTGCCGTCGATGGTCGGCACTTCGGCTTGCGTGCCAAAGACCGCATCGGTAAAGGGTAGATGCAATTCATAGGCCACATTGAGTCCTTCTCTGTGCAATTCTTTGTGGGCCTCTTCTTCGACTAAAATAATTAGGTCGCCGTTGCTGCCTCCGCGCTCGCCCGCATTGCCCTTACCTGTCACATTGAGTTGCATTCCTTCTTGTACACCGGCTGGGATATCGATGTTGACGGTCTCTTCTCCGTATATACGTCCATCTCCTTTACAAGGACCACATTTGGCGGTAATGGTAGATCC
>CANGYW010000130.1 GCA_947458335.1 Chitinophagaceae bacterium
GGAAGAGATCGTTACGTCAACTGGTATAATAGTGTGGTCGGACAAACATTTAATCCGATCCCGCTTTCTAGAGAACACCAGGAGCCCTGGCCCGGCGGACGCTCCAATCATTATTATTTTGATCTGAATAGAGACTGGGCTTGGCAGTCGCAAGTCGAATCGCAACAACGCATGCGACTCTATCAACAGTGGATGCCGCATGTGCATGTGGATTTTCATGAGCAAGGTTATAATGAGCCTTATTATTTTGCGCCGGCCGCTGAGCCCTATCATGAGATTATTACCCCTTGGCAAAGAGAGTTTCAACAAGCTATTGGAAAGAACCATGCTGGTTATTTCGACAAAAACGGATGGTTGTATTTTACGCGAGAGCGCTTCGATCTATTATATCCTTCGTATGGCGATACATATCCTATGTACAGTGGGGCGATTGGTATGACCTACGAGCAAGGCGGCATCAGAGCCGGGTTGGGTGTCGTTATTGAGGATGGCGATACACTTACCCTTGTTGATCGCGTAGCTCATCATGCCACTACCTCACTCAGTACACTCGAGGTATCCTATCGTTATCGCCAGCGGTTGGTGAGCGAGTTTAGAAAGTTTTATCAACAATCAGTAACAGGTCAATTTTCTCCTTATAAGTCTTATGTGATCAAAGTAGCACCGCACGAAAAAGAAAGGGCGAATGCACTGTTGTCTTTGTTTGAAAAAAATGGTATTCGGTATGGATATGGCACTGGCACTACGGCAAAGGGGCTCAATTATGCCACGCTAAAAGAAGAAGCCTTTACTGCGCAAGCAGAAGATATTGTGATCTCTGCATTGCAACCCAGATCTGCTTTGCTACACGTAATGATGGAGCCCGTAACTAAATTGGCCGACTCGGCCACATACGACATTACAGCTTGGGCGGCACCTTATGCCTTTGGGCTGTTTGCCTTTGCCAGTAAAGAAAAAATTGCGATGGGATCAGCACCTGAGGCTGGTGTAATTAAAAATCAGTCTACACTTTATGGCTATGCTATTCCTTGGCAGGGAGTGTCCTCTGCATCGTTGGTCGGAAAACTTTTACAACAAGGCTATAAACTCCGTTACGCAGAGGCTCCATTTACTGTAGAGGGTAAGTCGTTTGGTGCCGGTACTGTGCTGTTGCTAAAAACGGCCAACGAACGATGGGGCAGTGCTCTTTTTAGTAATGCTCAGCAGTTGGCCGATCAATACCAGGTGTTGATGCATAGTCTATCTACGGGTATGGTCGATAAGGGATTTGACTTTGGAAGTGATCGGGTACGTCCACTCTCTGCTCCCCGAGTGGCTCTCTTGGCAGGAGAGGGAACGAGCAGCACGGCTGTGGGCGAGATCTGGCATTTCTTCGATCAGCAGTTGAACTACCCTCTCACATTGTTAAATACTTCCTCTTTTTCTGCTACTGATCTAAAAGGGTTTGATGTATTGATCTTAGCAGATGGCAGGTATCGCTCTTTAGACAGCAAGGACGCGCAAGAGACGTTAAAAAACTGGATTAGCCACGGCGGAAAACTGGTAGCATTAGAGGGAGCTGTTGCCCAGCTGGCAAAGGGAGATTGGGGAATTAAAACAAAGAAGAAAAACGAATCGGCCGATAAAAAAGAAAATGATCCGTATGCATCGCTGTCCATTTTCGCCGACAGAGAGCGGGATTATCTTTCTTCTTTTACCCCCGGTGCTGTTTGGAAAGTGGCACTTGATACTACGCATCCGCTGGCCTTTGGTTTTGGCCCATATTATTATACCCTTAAAATGGATGATAATGTCTATGAGTTTATCAGCGAAAATGGCTGGAATGTTGGGGTTATCAAACAAGATCCTCCCTTGTCGGGTTTCGTAGGAAGCAAGCTGAGGCCCCAGATAAAAGATGCGCTCTCTGTTGGGCAACTTCCGGTAGGGCGGGGAAGTGTTACTGTATTCACAGATGATATTTTATTCAGAAGCTTTTGGGAATCCGGAAAGCTGATGCTTTGCAACGCTGTTTTCTTTTCTGCCGATTAAAGCAATATCTTGACGATGAATACTATGAAACGACTTCTGTATCTGTTTCTGCTGGTTTCTCCGACTATGATTGTGGCGCAATCAAGTAGTGCCGTGCACTTGTACCAGGGGATACAAAAATTAAAGGTGTTGGGGTCTGTGCTCTATATAGCGGCGCATCCCGACGACGAGAACACTCGACTTATTGCTTATTTGGCCAATGACAAACTTTACCGAACCGGCTATCTCTCGCTGACGCGCGGAGACGGTGGACAAAATTTGATCGGAGAGGAGCAGGGGGTTGCATTGGGTCTTATCAGAACGCAAGAACTACTGGCGGCCCGACGAGTTGACGGAGGTGAGCAATTCTTTACCCGTGCATACGATTTTGGATATTCTAAGTCACCAAAGGAGACCTTTGAAAAGTGGGATCGAGAGGTCGTCTTGTCCGATGTGGTTCGTGTTATTCGTCGCTTTCGCCCCGATGTAATTATTGCCCGCTTTCCTTCAACAGGTGAAGGTGGACACGGGCATCACACCGCTTCTGCCATCTTAGCGCAAGAAGCCTTTGAGGCCGCCGCCGACCCCGAACGGTTTAAAGATCAGTTGGCCTATACCAGCCCATGGCAAGCCACGCGGTTGCTTTGGAACACCTTTAATTTTGGAGCAAATAATACGACCCGCGAAGATCAGTTTAGAATTGATGTGGGTGGGTACAATGCATTATTGGGAAAAAGTTATGGAGAATTGGCCGCAGAGAGCAGAAGCCAACACAAGAGTCAGGGATTTGGGGTGCCTGCCTCAAGAGGTGAGGCCTTTGAATATTTTAAAACCATTGCTGGCAAGGCTCCGCAAAAAGAGCTGATGGATGATGTGGTCGTCGGTTGGGAGCGGGTAAGCGGCGGATTACGCATCAAGCAGATCGTCGATAGTATTATACGAAACTTCGATTTTAAAAATCCTCACTATTCGCTCGGCGGGTTGCTCTTTTTACGCGAACAAATGAGCTTGTTGCTGCCAGAAGGTTATTGGAAATCACAAAAGCTAAAGGAGCTTCAGTCACTGCTGCTGCCGCTCTCGGGTATCTATGCCGAAGCTTTTTCAGTTCAGCCTGTTGCTGTGCAAGGGGACTCCGTAAAACTAACTGTTACTGTAGTAAATAGAATGGGGGTTGCCGGGCGCTTAAAAGGAATTCGTGTTGAGCAAAAAGAAGTCATGCTCGATACAATATTATTGGCCAACCGCCCTTGGACCATTAGTTATACGTTGCCGGTATACAAAGACAAGCCGATTACACAGCCCTATTGGCTTCGCGAGCCCATGCAAGA
>CANGYW010000131.1 GCA_947458335.1 Chitinophagaceae bacterium
AGCCGCCAACAATATTTACAAATCCTTCGCGCGCCCACTCTTCTAGGTAGTGCCCTGTGTCTTCGGGGCGTTCATCGTATTCACCCATGGCATTGGGGAGACCGGCATTGGGATAGGCCGACACGTAGCAGCTGGCCAGTTGCGAGAGTTCTTCGATGTGCGGACGCATTTCTTTGGCGCCCAGCGCGCAATTAAGGCCAACGCTAAGAGGACGAGCATGCATTACCGAGGTATAAAATGCTTCGAGCGTTTGTCCACTCAGGGTACGTCCCGATGCATCGGTAATGGTGCCGCTGATCATGATGGGCAGCGGCTCACGCTGCTGTTCGTGAAAATATTTTTTAATGGCATAGATCGCTCCTTTGGCATTGAGGGTATCAAAAATAGTCTCGATAAGTAAGAGATCTACGCCCCCCTCTACCAAGCCGGCGACTTGCTCATAATAAGCAGCTACAACTTCGTCGAAGGTAACGGCTCTGTATCCGGGGTTATTAACATCGGGAGATAAGGAAAGGGTCTTATTGAGCGGGCCAATGGCGCCGGCAACCCAAGCGGTCTTGCCCGATCTTTTGATCGCTTCGCGTGCGCAGCGGGCCGCAGCAATATTCAGTTCTTTTGCCAGCGATTGCATTTCATAATCGGCCATGGCAATCGTAGTACTGCTGAACGTATTGGTCTCGATAATATCTGCTCCTGCTTCTAGATATTGTTGGTGTATTCCAATAATAATTTCAGGTTGAGTAATATTGAGTAGGTCATTATTGCCTTTTACATCACTGGGCCACTCTTTGAATCGCTCACCCCGGTAATCTTCTTCGGTAAGTTTGTGTCGTTGTATCATGGTACCCATGGCACCATCGATTACTAAAATGCGTTGTTGCAGGCTTTCTTCAATTCGCTTCATGTCGGATAGCAGTTTAACGTATGCTACGACCGGTCTGCCTTTGTTCGGGGGTAAAATCTGATAAACGTGAGGAAACTGCCAGAGTTCCTTGCCGTTTATTAGTTCTGTTAGAGAGGCCGAACAATAAACAAATCCGCCCGTAAGAAGTGCAAATTTACAATAGATCGCTTAATTCACCAACTATAGGTGTATAGGCTTATAAACCACTGATGTATCGATCGAGGGGTAGTCTGTTTTGCAGGCTGCGAGCCAACGTCATTTCGTCGGTATACTCCAGTTCGCCGCCAAAAGCTACACCTCTTGCAATCGTGCTGATCTTAACAGGGGTATCTTTTAGCTTTTTCTGGATATAATAAACAGTGGTATCTCCCTGTATAGTGGGGTTTAGTGCAAAGATGAGTTCTTCGATGCTCTCTTGTTGAACCCTGTCTATAAGAGACCGAATAGTGAGTTGATCTGGGCCAATCCCATCCAACGGAGAGATAATGCCTCCTAGCACGTGATAGAGGCCGTTGTATTGTTGGGTATTTTCGAATGCGATCAACTCTCTTATACTTTCAACTACACAAAGCATTCCTTTTTTTCGGGATGGGTTTGTGCAGATGATGCAAAGTTCGGCGTCGGCAATATTGCCACAACGCTTGCAGGTTTTGATCTCGCGTCGCAGAGTCGTGATCACTTCACTAAACTGATAAACCTCTTCGGCAGGTTGCTTGAGCAGGTGCAATACTAGTCGAAGGGCAGTCTTTTTACCTATCCCCGGTAGGGCGGCAAAGGCATTAACAGCATTATCGAGTAAGATAGAGGGCAACTGCATAAAACAAAGATAGGGCTTGACTTAACGGTCAGTTACATCAATCTCGTATTCGTTGGTCCAGCCCGGCTTTATACTGATCTTTTTATCGATGGTATTTACCCGCTCGGGCTGACGACGGGTAGTAAAGAATTGCCCCGTGTCCCAGCGACCATTGCCATTCGTGTCGTACAATATCCGAAGCTGGTAGTCGCCTGGCATAAAGAGATCATCGGCAAATTCAGTCTTATTCAATACTACTTGCCGGATCAATTTTTCGTTTTGCGTCCATTGTAGTACCGGTTGGCGTTGAAGGTCTAGTCCCCGCAGCCGGAGCTTTACCTTTCCATAGTCTGACTTTCGTTTGGTGGTAAAGTGAAGCGTATCGGTCTTTAGCAAGCTTTTCCCGCTAGAGTCGCTAAAGGCCCCCTTGGTAATAATAAGGTGATAGCGGGTTCCCTCTAACCAGATCGGTTGAACTCGTATCGTTTTTTGATTAGTGTCTATGGATATGGCTACGCTATCGACCAGGGTATAGATCGAATCTGAAAATAGTCGGATAGCGCTATCGCTCCACGTACGCAACGGGCTTTCAAATAGTAGTTGCAGCGGTTGCAAAATATCTTGCTGATCATTACTAAGGGTAGTTTGATAGCGAATGCGCCTATCCGCGTCGGGCTTGGTGGTAGCCCTATTGACAGTAGGTTCGGGCAAGGGTACTGTCTCTTTTTCGGCAGCAAAGGCCAGTAATTCCAAACTATCTTTTTGAAGCTGTGGATAAACCGGCTGGTCCGCAAAAGCCATCAGCTGGCTGTTTTTAGACAATCGGCGAGTACCGCCTTCGTCTTTGAGGGCATAGATAAAAAAACGATCAGGGGGTAAATTGCGAAAGCGAAAACGGCCATTCTTGTCGAGCTTACTTAGGTAATAAGGCCTCGATTTGATAAGGGCCGAATCGGTGGAGTCCTTATGTAAGATTACAATTAGCGTGCTGTCGATTCTTCCGGTCTCTGCGAGCTGCACGGTACCATATAGTTCCAAAGAGTCTAGGTAAGTACCAGTAGAGAAAACATATCGTAGCCCTTTGGCAATATTTCCTTCGGTAAAATCTTTTACAGTGCCACCAAAGTCTATGCTATATGTGGTGTTGGGTAGTAATGAATCTTTTAGTTTAATAGTCAGGTCGCGCAGTTTAGATTCAATTACGGGCGCAGTGGCCGGAAGGGGAGAGATTACCAAGTTGTCTTGCCCCTGTTGTATTTCGATATACTCGTCGAAGTATAGCTGAATGGTACGCGAGCTTACACGGGTGCTAGAATCGGCTGGCAAGGCTTTAATCAGTTGCGGAGGGATGGTGTCGCGCGGGCCTCCCTGTGGGGGCACAATGTTAGCGCATCCGGTGCTAAGCTGGCTGATCCAAATACAGCAAGATAGTGCCAAAAACCAGAGAGATGAGGAGACCTTTTGCATGTGGTGCAAACTTACAGGGTTTGCCAGGAATCCGGCGTTAAGCGCCTCATAATTCGGCGGCGTCTTCGTCTTCTTCGGGGCTGAGCAACGATATGGCCAGCTGGTTC
>CANGYW010000132.1 GCA_947458335.1 Chitinophagaceae bacterium
CCGGCAATATTACCTCCGATTCATAATTAAGTCCGATGCCTTGCACAATCTTGGGAGCGGCCTCGGGTTTAATACGATACAGAATGGAGATCTCTGAGCGAATGGTTAAGCCCTCTTTTGAGGGGAGGTCGGGCTTTACCTCGATGTTCATCGTGCGGGTGGGCACTTTCAAAATGGTGGTCGTAAAAAAGTTGTAGCCTTTAGGGCCTTGCTCGATAAACTGGGGGTCGATCTTTCCAAGCCTTCTTTTTACACCCACTTCTCCTTGTCTGATTACAGTGCAAGAAAATAGAATTGTGCTAAACAGTACAGCCGGTAAAAAGTATTTTTTCATAACAGAGGGTTTATTCAAAAGAACAAACCATTTTGCAAGGGGTTGTTATGAGATTGTCATAAAATCTCCGTTAACAGGAGTTTAACTATTTGGGAGTGGCCGTGTTTTGTGGAGGAGGGGCAGTCCTTCGTTCAGGAGTGTTGTTAATAGCCGAGTATTGGCTTAAGTCTACCCCACAACTCGTTATCAAAACCCGACAACGCCAGTGCCGGTGTACCGGAAGATTCCCCCAAGCGAATTACGACGAGTTTTTGTGAACCGACTACATAGATCTTTTGGTCGTTCTTTCCCAGTGCGCAGTACATATCAGGCGGCGCATTGGGTACCAGCATGCCGGTAAACACTGTTTGAAAAATGGGAGTCATATAGGTTGTTTTCCCATTGAGCCACGTAAGGTATCCATAGGAGGGATTGATGGTTTGCGAAGAATTGACCTGGGCATTGAAGTAAGCCGTGTCGGCAATGATCGGCGTTTGCTCCCACTTGCCCTTATTGAGAAGCAGTAATCCAAAGCGCGCCATGCTTCTGGCATTGCTATAAAGCACATTATTAAAACCGGTACGTATCCAAAGCCCATTCATTCCTATCCGGTTGCGGACTTTTAGCTGAAAGTAGTTGTTATAGCTGAGCCCTGTGGCATTCTCCACCACTTTTTCGAGCAGTGTATAGGGGGCATTGTGATAAGCCCAGCGAGTGCCTGCATCGGCTTTGTAGGTGAGACAGGGGGGCGTTGTGCAATCATCATCCGGTACACCGTCATCCAGTCCGGTGGTCATGGTGAGTTGATGACGAACTGTGATCAGATCTTCTTTTGTAACAGGCAACGATGTCCAACCTCTGCCTAAATAGGTGGAGCTACGGCTATTTATATTGATGAATCCTTCTTGTTGTGCAATGCCGACTAAGAAAGCCGTCATGGTTTTGCCGGCTGAGGCCCAATACCAAAGACTGTCTTGGGTAAATGTGCCAAAGTAGCGCTCCACTACAATCTTGCCATTTTTAAGGATAATAAATGCCTTTGTATTCTTTGTCTGCAAAAAAGAATTGAGGTCGTTGAGCGACGATGTGTTCCATCCCAATGAAGCAGGCGTAGTGGTCATCCATTCAGAACCTGAAACAGGAGGGAAATACAGAGGCTCTGCAATAGTATCGGGTGGGGGCGTATCTTTTTTACAAGAAAAAATAACCAGCGTAAGAATAAAAGCGATGAGTATATGGCTGAGTCTATTCATCATGGCTATTTTTTTTATTTGATCCTTGCGTGATCCTAACGTAGCTGAATGAATTTATTGAATTCTGTTTTTGCCGTGCTACTTTCAAATAGGGCGGTATGGCCAGCGTTAGGCAGCTCTACGAATAGTCGTTCGCGGCAGTTAATACAAGCGGTAATATTTTGCTTAAAGCCGGGCCAAGAATACAGCTGTATGGGACTGTCTTCTAATCCTTGCACAAATAAAATATCTGATTTGTGGCCATTGGTAAAATTCAGTAACGAACGATCAAAGTAGGGGGCAGGGTTGACTGTCGGTGATCCATAGCGGGCCCTTAGACCTGTGCAAGCTATGCTAACACCTATTAGACCCAACTCCTCTTGCTGACATCGATACCCCATATTCAGTGGGCCGGGGCCATTCGCTATCACCCCATTAGTTGGATGCATGGTATTAAGCCTGGTAACAAGGTAGCCTCCTTGCGAATGACCAGCAATAAAGATCTTTCGCGTGGTAATACTCAATTCTTGTTGCGCTTTATTCTTGACCCATAGTAAAGCGGCCTCTGCCTGAACAATATTGTCTCCCATCAAGAGATTTTCTTCTGGGTAGGCCACACTTACGATCATCATGTCCGAGCGATTGAGTATTCGCTTAAAGCCATCTAAGGTGTTGTAGGCTGCTTCTAGTATTTTGCTATCGAAGGCAACGGTACCATGGTAGACCACCAGCACATCAACTGTATCGTTTTGAGGCTTGTCTATGACCACATCGACTGAAACACCGTTATAGTTGATGTTTCGAACAACCCGGTAAGCCTTGTCAGGCAATGTGTTTTTGGTGCAAGCGGTTATCCAAAAAAAGGCTGTATACAGCAGATAGAGGGGTCTTTTGTTCATTGATCTCGGCTTAACAATCTATTTTTGACTTGGATAGGAGGTAAAGGTTTACTGCTCACCATTAAAAATAACATATGTTTTACAGCCGTTTCTTACTGTTTTTTATAAGTGTATTAAGTTTTCAGCTTGTATTTTCTCAGCAGGGATCACAACCTGTCAGTGACCCAAATATGGTGGCTGATTCTATAAAGGGTAGCGTAAATGCCAGAACCGTTGCCTTATTTGGTACAGACAGTTTATGTATAACGTATCATTCACCGGCCGTTCGTAAGCGGATCATCTGGGGAGGGCTGGTGCCCTTTGGAGAAGTGTGGGTAACCGGAGCTCATAATGCTACTACGTTAGAGACATCTGCTCCACTTTTGATCGGTCAAACTGAAATTGCTGCTGGTAAGTACGCCTTTTTTACCATACCCGGTCCCGACAAGTGGGTAGTAATCATCAATAAGAACTGGAATCAGCACCTGGCATGGGACTATGATGCCAAAGAAGATCTGGTAAGGGTAGAAGTGACGCCACTGCCAGCCCCTCACTTGGAGCGGCTGCAATATTTTATAACTCCCGCTAGCGGCACTAGCGGGAGTATTGGTATGCGATGGGAGAAGCTTATGATTGAATTACCGGTTCGAATTAAGTAGCTTGATTTTTCGATACTGTATTGCGCCAGTAGACGATACCGATAATTACCAATA
>CANGYW010000133.1 GCA_947458335.1 Chitinophagaceae bacterium
AGCCGGATAAAAGATGTTTTTCTGCAACTCTTTTTTGAGTTGTTTAAAACCTAAAGCATCCATGTCTAGAATCGATAAACTAGTAGCTTTTTTGCAAGAGAATCCCACGGATTCCTTTTTGCAGCATGCGCTAGCCTTAGAGTATCAAAAAATCGGTGACCTTTCGAAGGCACGCGCGCTATTCGAAAAGTTATTAGTCGAAAACCCCGCTTATGTGGGGAGTTACTATCATCTCGCTAAATTATTGGAGGCCGAAGATCTCCTCGAAGAGGCCTTGCTGGTGTACCAAAAAGGAATGGAGCAGGCCCAGCTTCAGCAAGACAGTCATTTATATGGAGAATTACGAAGTGCTTGGGAGGAACTCAGCTATTGATCTATGCACAAGCCTATTAATATTTTGTCCTCTTTGCAACAGTTGGCTCCTGTCGATCCGGCGGATCGCTTTATTGTAGGTATCAGCGGAGGGGTAGATTCTGTGGTGTTAGCCTTTTTGTGCAAGGAGGCGGGTCTTGCTGTTACGTTGGCGCACTGTAATTTTCAATTACGTGGCGCTGAGAGCGACCGAGATGAGAAGCAGGTCAGTCAGCTGGCAGCTGCCTGGCAACTACCGGTAGCTGTAAATCGCGTAGATCTGCCAACCTATGCCGATCAAAATAAGCTTTCGATCCAAGAGGCTGCCCGAAAATTTCGCTATGAATGGTTTGCTTCGCTATCGACTGGCGCTGACCGTCCCAGTTGGGTTTTAACGGCACACCAAGCTGATGATAATGCAGAAACAGTGGCCATGCATTTTTTCAGGGGAACGGGGTTGTCGGGATTAACGGGCATTCCTGCCAGAAACGGAAATATATTGCGACCCTTGTTGGGTGTATGGCGTCATCAAATTCTACAACTGGCCCAAGATAATAATCTTGCTTTTGTAGAGGACTCCTCAAATGCAAATGAAAAGTATACTCGTAATTATTTTAGGCATACAATATTTCCGGCACTAGAAAAGGTCTATCCAAACGTTAAAGAAAATCTGGTAGATTCCATTCGACGTTTTACAGAAATTGAGGATCTCTATGCGCAATGTGTCTCTGGTTTTAAAAATAGCTTGCTCATTAAAAAGGGAAATGAGTACAAGATCTCTATCCGTTCGTTGCGAAAAATTAAAGGACATACGCTGTTATTCGAACTTTTTACACCCTATGGGTTTTCAGGAGGGCAGCTTGTAGAGATCGAAAAATTACTTAACGCTAAAACCAGCGCATTTCTAGTAGCTGCGAATGGACCTTACCGCCTGGTCCGCAATAGAAATTTTTTATGGCTGTCACCTGTTCAGGCTCCTGCTTTTGCAGGACAACTAATCGATTCTTCCTCTGCTGAAGTCTCTTTTGATGCAGGGTACTTATCTTTTTCTGAGCTCACTTACAAAGGGCAAACTCCTCCTGCATCTTCCGATGTGGCTTGGCTCGATGCCCGTAAAGTAGTTTTTCCCGTACTGCTTAGGCCCTGGAGGCCGGGGGATTATTTTTATCCGCTGGGGCTGCGCAAAAAGAAAAAGATTGCTCGTTTTTTGATCGATCAAAAACTCTCCTTGCCCGAAAAGGAGAATATCTGGGTGCTTGAATCAAATAAAAAAATTATCTGGGTAGTTGGCAAGAGGATAGATGATCGCGCTAAAATCACTAATAAAACGAAGCAGATCTGTGCTATTCAGTTTACGGCAGGCACTTAAAATTGTAGACTCACTTTATTCAAAAATTCTTGCCAGGGCCTGTAGGTTGTTTGTAATAAAGAGGCCATCAGGCAGGTTAGCAAGACTCCGGCTAGGGCTCCGCTTATATGAGCGCTATGATTGATCTGATCGCCACCCCGCTTTCCCAGCCAAGCCGATAGCAGCAGAAAGAGGGGCCCGAAAATATAACCGGGAATGATGGGTGGAATTAGAAAGAACCCCATTTTGGCAGTCGGATTTAGTAGTATACCCACAAATACGATAGCACTTACGGCGCCTGAAGCGCCCAGACTTCTGTACCGGCTATTTTCTTTGTGCTGCAGGTAGGTAGGTAATAGCGAAATTGGTAACGCAAGCGCGTAAAGTGTCAGGTAGAGACTTTTTCCTTGTTCACCAAACAATATCTCACTTTGAAAGGCGGGTTCTACTAGTTGACCGAAAAGGAAAAGTGAGAGCATATTAAAAAGTAAATGTTCCCAGTCGGCATGGATTACCCCACAGGTAAAAAACCGATACCATTGCCTACGATGCGTGATGGCTCCAGGATCAAAGATCAATTGATCGATCATCTTTCGTTGTCCAAACGCAGTAATCGAGACCAGGGCGGTAAAAACAATAATAACCAGCGTAATGCTCATCATATTAAAGCAGGTGGGTTAGGAGTGATGGTATTTCTCGTTTCGTACTATGGTTGCGGCTCGGTAAAGTTGCTCTGCCAGTATCAATCTGACCAGCTGATGTGGAAAGACCAATGTGGATAGGCTCCAGCAAAAATTAGCCCTTTTCTTTACGACTTCGTCCACGCCGTAGGCGCCTCCGATTAAAAATACTATCCTTTTGGTGCTTTCATTGGCTCTTTTTTGTAAAAAGGTGGCTAGTCCTTCGGAGCTTAGCGATTTTCCTTTTTCATCGAGTAAAACCAGATAGTCATCTTTTTCTAGCCAATCCATTATCATTTCTGCTTCCTTACGGCGTAGATCCATTTCACTGAGCATGCCGGTCGACTTTGGTACTGGTAGCAGCGTCCATTCTGTTTTAAAGTAGTGTTGTAAACGGTCTGTAAATAGCTTGACTCCTTCTTTTATGTACGATTCATGGGATTTACCCACCGACCAACAGGCTATTTTCATAGCTTAAAAGTAGAGAATATCCTTAACTTTCCATTATGGTAAAGAAGCTATTCCTTTTTCTTGCGATTGGGTTTTCGGTGATAGGCGCTGCACAGCGTTCTTCACTTCCCATTGGAGTCTTTGATTCTGGAACCGGAGGTCTTACTGTGTTGGAGGCGATACTCACGCTCGATGCATTCAATAATCGTACCGGACAACCCGGTGCCGACGGTGTGCCTGATTTTGCGGCAGAACGTTTTCAGTATCTGGCCGATCAAGC
>CANGYW010000134.1 GCA_947458335.1 Chitinophagaceae bacterium
CTCTTCATGTGGGGACACTCGTTGCAAGCGCAATTATTATTGGGTGGGGCGGGAATAAATTTCTTTTGCGGTGAGTTTTTAATCATTTGGTGTAAAATGCCCGCCTCTGTGGCTACGATAAATTCTTGAGTTGGGTCTTGCTGACTAAATTTCAAGAGCGCCGTTGTAGAACCTATCATATCAGCTAATTGTAATATTGGTTCTTCGCACTCTGGGTGAGCAATTAGTTTTGCCGCAGGATAGCGTTGTTTTAATTTCGTGATCTTTTCGAGGCTGAATATTTCGTGCACCATACAGGCACCATCCCAGAGTAACATATCCCTTCCTGTTTTTTTATTAACGTAACGTCCTAAATTTTTATCGGGTGCAAAGATCAGGGGTTGTTCTTTAGGGAAACTATTGACAACAGAAACAGCATTTGAACTAGTACAAATAACATCACTTAGTGCTTTTATACCAGCACTACAGTTGATATAACTTACAACTTTGTGCTCCGGATTTCTTTCTTTGAACTTTTTAAATACTTGTGGGGGACAACTATCACTAAGGGAGCATCCGGCCAATACGTCTGGAACGACAACTTTTTTTTCGGGGTTAAGTATCTTGGCTGTCTCTGCCATAAAATGAACTCCGGCAAAAACGATCATATCGGCCTTTGTTTCTTCGGCCTGTCTTGCTAAACCTAAACTATCCCCGATGTAATCGGCAATATCTTGTATGTCCGAGTCTTGGTAATAATGAGCTAAAATGATGGCATTTTTCTCTTTTTTAAGTTTGCTTATCTCCTCGAAAAGATCCAATGTGGGAGAAACAGGTATATCGAGCCAGCCTTCGCTTAAAATTCTTTCCATGCCGCAATATTCATCTTTTGATTTGTATTTTTCAAAAACAAAACAACAGCTACGTTATACACTTTGTAATAGTATTATTATATATTTTTTTTATAAAAACCTATTATTATTACGGGTGTGAATTTGTTGATAACCCCCTCTTGAAAAAAAATAAACCAATAGATATACACAGAAATAAAAAAAGAGCGGTATTTATAAAAGGATGATTATTAAGTAGATAAAAGATTATTAACAAAATATAGTTGATAAGTTCTTTATTAATGTTAGTTATTTATTAAACAAAGTGCTGTTTATGGGTTGTGGATTTCTGCTAGTCTTTCAACACCGGGTTACGCCATTTTTTAGAACCAGTAAATAACCATCCATCTTTCCAGTTTCACCCCCACGTTTCACATTGGGTTTTCCACAAAAAACTTGCACATATCAACAGTATTTGTTTAAAAAAAATCAACCCTTCCCTATTAAAAACAAGGCCTCAAAGATGCCTTATCACACCCTTTAAAGCCTCGTTTTTCCACAGTTTTTCCCCTATTTTTGCCATCCTTTAATTAATATAGTATATGTCTATTATTCAGGATATCAGAGATAAGTATGCTAAGCTAACGGTCGTATTAGTGGCTTTGGCCTTATTGGGATTTATTTTGACCGACTATTTCGCCGGCAAAAGCCGGATGGGTGGGCAAACGGAGACTTCGGTGGGTTCGGTAAACGGAAACACAATTGCCTTCGACGAGTTTAATGCAATGGTAATTCAGGCCGAAGAAAACATGAAGGCGCAGGGGTATCCGCAAAATGCTGCCATGACCCAACAAGCGCTCGAGCAGGCATGGGCACAAAAAGTGAGTGAGACATTACTACGCGAAGAGTTAGACCTGTTGGGGTTCGAAGTAGGAAAGAAAGAATTAGGCGATATATTATATGGTGTAAACGCACCACAGGACCTTCAAAACCAATTTAGAGATAGTAAAACAGGTGTTTATAATGGAACGCTGGCCAAGCAAAATATAGACCAGTTGTTAAAATCGGGAACACCCGAGCAAAAGACCAGCATAGGGAACTATATCAACGCGCTTGCCAACATGCGCTTATCCGAAAAGTATAACTCCTTATTTACTAATAGCACCAACTATCCCCGCTGGATCGTTGAAAAACAAAACGCAGAGAATAGCCAGCTGGCGCGCATCTCGCTGGTTAGAGAGCTGTATACCAATATTCCCGATTCTGCCGTAACTGTTACGGATGCAGAAATTGAAAGCTATATAAACAAATACAAGAACCAGTTTAAGCAACAAGAGAGCCGTAGCATATATTTTGTTTCCTTTAGCGCCGCACCCTCTTCTTCCGATAGTGCTACTACACGAAATGAGGTTGCCAACCTTAAAGAGCGATTCAAAACAGCCGACAATCTCGAACAATTCTTAGCAGGAGAAGGCGCACAATATTACAATGGGTACGTAAGCGCAAAATCAATTCAGCAACCATATAAGGACTCCATTTTTAAATTATCGGCCGGAGAGGTGTTTGGCCCCTACCAAGATGCCGGAACATATGCATTAGCCCGCATGGTGGGAAAGGTCAACATGCCCGACACGGTAACCATCCGACATATCTTGATCAGCACCCAAAACAGAGACTCGGCAACCGCTTATAACCTTTGCGACAGTCTTCAAAAAGCGGTGGCGGCCGGAGCCATTTTCGATTCGTTGGTAGCGAGGTTCTCAGACGACCCCGGAAGCAAGGCCACCGGAGGAAAATACGAGAACGTTCCTTCTGGACAGATGGTGGGCTCTTTCAATGACTTTATCTTTCTGCGCTCTACCGGCTCTAAGGGTATTGTTAAGACCGATTTCGGTTTTCACTACATAGAAGTTTTATCTCAGAAGGGTTCGGGCCCCGCTTATAAAGTCGCGTACCTACCCAGAGAGATCGTTGTAAGCCAAGAGACAGACAATGCCGCGCTTAATAAAGCCAACGCATTTGCGGGCGACAGCAAAGACCTGGCCGCTTTTGAAAAGAACTACGAACAAAAACTAAAAGCCGAGGGAATAACAAAAGGAACCGCCTCAGATATTACACCCGTAGCTTTTGAGGTGAGAGGTGTTGGAGCCTCCCGTTCGTTCGTTCGTGCTATTTACGAAGCAGACAAAGGCGACGTGTTAAAACCTGAGCGAATC